>CAVEDI010000170.1:0-2415 GCA_963614405.1 Oscillospiraceae bacterium
GACACGCATAAAAAGCCTCCCATTTCTCGTGTCCAAGAAATGGGAGGCAGTTCAATCACACGTACCGGCGGGCATTTTTATAAACGAGTCTTCTATCGACGCAAGCCTCTACGCCTCGCGCTCGACCTCACTTACGCATTCGTTCTTAATGGTGCCAACGAGCGCCTGCAGCGCATCGACCACGTGCGGGCGAATGTCCCCGCCGATGAGCACGAGCATGATGTCGTCACCCACGGCGAGTTCGCCGCTTGCCAGCCACACGCGCACATAGCCGATACCCGGCATCGCGCTCGTGGCCTCGATAGCAGCCTGCACCTTCTGAGCATCGAAGCCGAACACCATGCCGCCCACCTTGTGGCCCGGCGCCACGCCATCGGTCTCGACACCGCGCGCCTCGGCCTTGGGCGTCGCGCGCACCACACCGTTATGTGTCAGATACATACCGCACGCAGGTGCCGACGAATCGGCCTTGGCCTCGCGCAGCCAAGCATCAACCGAAGGCATCGTTTTGCCATTCTCGAGCATCATTTCCCCTTTCACCGTCATTGAGTAGCCCATTATCTATTCCTCGACCGGCGTGAGCACCATGACGGCACGCGTGTTGCTCAGCGATAACGAACGACAGGTCACAAGCGTCACGACCTTGGTTGCCGAAGCGGCACGATCGGTGGCATCGCTCGCCACGGCAGAGGCACCGTCGAGCATCTCGGACAGGTAGTTCTTGAGCCCGTCATCGCCCTCAAAATTGGGCGTGCGCGCCTTGGCATACGTGTCCTCGACAACTTTGGTCGCCAGTGGTCGCAGTTTATAGGTGGCGTCGCGCGTGATGTAATACACGTACTCTATGCTGTCGAACGTCGCCTGATCGGTCGTGTCCGAGATCACATTGAACATCGATCCGTCGTTCATGTGGTGACCATAGATCGTAGTCTGCTGGTCAACCATTCCCGGCGCGGTATCGTCGCTGTCCAAGAAGATCGCACCCGATGCATTGGACGTACCGTCAAACAACGTGTTGAGGTATTTGGAGTTGTTATTGGTCTGCACCACGGGATAGTTGATGTTGGTTCCCGGCGCGTAAATCCAACCCACAACCTCGGGATTTGTCTGGGCAAGTGCATCGAAGTCGATAATCGGCACACCGCTGGCGTCCTTATCGCTTACATATTGCTTCTCGATTTTCTGGTACGAATCGCTTGCCTGCTTATAGCCAATCTGAGCATTGATAAAGATGGCAGCGGCGGCAACAATCAGGCCGATGCCGATGATGATGAGCAGAATGGGAATAATGGAGCGGCGCTTTTTGCGCGGCGGCTCGGTGTAATCCGACGGCGCGGCATGCGATGAAGACCGGGGCGGCTTCTTAGCGTTGCTATAAGATGAAGGTCGATATGCGGCTGGCGCGTCCTGTCGACGATGCGTCGCCGGCGTCACGGGGCGCGGCGCGCGCGGCTGCTGAGGAGAGGATGTCCGACCCTGCTGTGCCCCATGGGCAGCACTCGGCTTCGACGGATCGGGAATCTGAGAAGCCTTGAATCGTTTTCCCTGATAGTCGGACATGGCTCTCCTTATACTGCGGTGAAACGGCGGAACGCCTAGGCGTCGGCCATCTCCTGCTTCATCTTCTCGATAACCTTGCGGTACTCGGGGTCGCAAGCGCCCAGAATCTGCGTGGCGTAGATGGCGGCGTTCTTGGCGCCGTTGATGGCAACGCAGGCCACGGGCACGCCCGAAGGCATCTGCACCATCGACAGCAGCGAATCCATACCGCCCAGGTCACTCGTCTTCATAGGAACACCGATAACCGGCAGCGGCGTGAAGGCAGCCACGACACCACCCAGGTGAGCGGCCTTGCCGGCGGCGGCGATAATTACTTTGATACCGCGATCGGCAGCAGTCGAGGCCCACTCGTGGACCTTCGCCGGCGTGCGGTGTGCGCTCGCAATGACGAGCTCATAGGGCACACCAAGCGCCTCGAGCTCGGCGGTGCAACCTTCCATAACGCCCAGATCGGACTTGGAACCCATGATGATCCCGACAACCGGCTTTTGATCTGCCATAAACAAAGACCTCCTGTTGAGAGCGGTGACGCGGCGAATCCGCGACCCTTAACTACTGAGAGTAGTATAGCTGCTCCCGTCCCTGCGGTCTTTGTGGTGGCGGCTGAGCCTTTCCCTCGGGAACTGGGCTTCGCGAAGTTTCCCGAGGGAAAGGCTCAGCCGCCACCCTGCGACCTACCGGGAATTGCCATGACGTACGTTGGCTGAAATATTAGTGTGGGATCCGCCGTTCGAACGAACGGCGGATCCCACACTCACTTTTTATTCTGCCCTAGTCATCGCGCAAAGCCCCTTCGGCAGCACACGGTGCAGCCAAGTCGCCGCAGGCCGGGGCGGGAGGGGCCGAGTTTCCTCC
>CAVEDI010000171.1:0-5005 GCA_963614405.1 Oscillospiraceae bacterium
GTAGTAGCTGGATCGGTTTAACGCAAGAATATCGCAGATCTCGGTTACGGCGTAAGGAAAGGGGCTCCCGTGTGTACGGAAGCCCCGACAACTCAGTGAGGAAACAGTTTACCGCAATAAAGCGCATCATGCGTTTCCGTATGGTTTCGTTGCGGCCGTTACTAGACTCGCTGCCTAGGCGCCGATCTCGGGCAGCTCGGGAACATTGGTGTCGCCCGTACGGTCGCCGATGCAGATCTGCCACAGCTCGGTCCAAGTGCCATCGTCCTCGATCTTCTTAAGGAAGTCGTTAACGAAGGCGATGCCGTCGGAATCGAGCGGCAGGCCGATGCCGTAGGGCTCCTTGCTGCCGAAGGGCTTGCCGGCGATCTTGTACTTACCGGGCTCGCGGACCAGGGCGCTCTGCTGCATGTTGTTATCGATGACGTAGGCGTCAACGCGGCCCTGCTGGAGTGCCTGGCGGGCCTCCTCGTCGGTCTTGAACTCCTGCTGGCTGGCCTTGGGAGCGAACTCCTCCAGGATGGCGGGGCCGTTGGAGCCAGACTGGACGGCGACGTTCTTGTCGGCCAGGTCGTCGACGCTCTTGATGTCGTCGTTATCGGCGAGCACCAGGATAGCCTGCTGGGTGTAGTAGTAGGGACCGGCAAAGGAGACGAGCTTCTTGCGCTCGTCAGTGATGGTGTAGGTGGCAAAGACGGCGTCGACCTGGCCGTTCTGCAGGACGGACTCGCGCGTGTCCGAGGTCACCTGGGTGATCTCGACCTTGTTCTCGCCCAGAATGTAGTTGGACAGGAGCTGCGCGATACCGGCATCGAAGCCACGGGTCTGACCGTCTTTCTCGTTGAGGAGGGAGAAGAGCGTGGAAGTCTGGACGCCACCGATCTTAAAGACGCCGGCGTCCTTGACGGCCGTGGCCCAGGTGCTGGCGGCGATAGCATCGTCATCGGCCTTGGGACCGTTGTCGACGAGCTTGTCGAATGCCTTGGCGTCGAGCGTGGTGGAAGCCTCGGTATCCTTGGAGCCCTTGGAGGAACCGGCGGCGGAACCCTTGTCGGCATCGGCGCTTGTGTCGGAGCAGCCGGCAAGACCAAGGCCGGCGACGGTTGCGAAGGTGGCGGCAACGAAGCCGCGGCGGTCGAGAACGACCTGCTGGGAGAGGTTCTTGCTCATGGTAGAACACCTTTCTCAATAAAATCCCTAGCGGTTGAGTAGAGTTATACCCTATCGCGCTCAAATGGGTCAACATGAAATAACTCAGAAACATACTTACCTTATGGGTTATTCTTCCTACCAAAAAGGGACAGGTTTATTTTGGCAGGTTTTATCTGGACAAACGTCGGTTGTTGCTGCTGAGATAGTGCTTTTCGGACGGCCCGCCTCGCTGTTTTGTCTCAATCAGTAACAGGTAGACGAGGAAATGGGTTCTAACTGTTACAGATCGAGATTTTCTCTTCAGGGGAATTCGAATGTCTCGATCTGTAACATCTGGATGGCTAAAAGGTCTCTATCTGTTACAGATTGAGACAAAGGTCAGGGACTAAGACGTCTTGTCTAGATCTGTAACAGTTAGACGGGAATTCGGACTCTAGATGTTACAGATTGAGATAATCGCGTCTCGAAAATAAAAACCTCCGCAGGGATGCTTTCCTTGCGGAGGTTTTCTTACTCGTTGAGTAGCCTTACGGCTTCGGCGGCCATGTTCTCGACCGTCATGCCGTTCTGCGCGAGCAACTCGTTGGGGTCGTAGCGGTCGGGAAAGCCCTTGGCGATGCCGAAGGTGCGCGTGCGCAACGGCGTGCATGCCAGATGACATGCCACGCGCTCGCCCCAGCCGCCGTCCAAGATGCCGTCTTCGAGGGTGACGACAACGCGATGCTCGGCGGCGAGGCTGTCGAGGAACTCGCGGTCGAGCTCAGTTGCAAAACGCGGGTTGACGAGCGTGGCCTCGATGCCGTACTCGGCAGCCAGGCAGTTTGCTACGCGCTCGCCCAGCTCAAAGAAATCGCCGAGCGCGAGCACTGCTACGTCGCGACCCTGGCGCACCGCGTTGTAGCGAACGGCGCTGTAGTCGGTGCCCTCGGCAGGCGTCAAGTCGGGGCGGTTTACCAGGCCAATGCCGGGCACGCGAATCGCCACAGGATGCTCGCGATGGTCGAGCGACCAGCTCAGCATGGACAGGTATTCCTCCATGCAGGCCGGCGCCAGATAGCGCATGTTGGGAAGACCGCCCAGCATAGAAATATCAAAGAACGAAAGGTGCGTCTCGGACGTGGTGCCAAAGATCGACGCGCCAAACACCAAAATGGTTGCCGGGGCGTCGTTGAGGCACAGATCGTGCCACAGCTCGTCGTAGGCGCGCTGCAAAAACGTACCGTACACACCAAAGACTGGCTTGGCACCCGAGTGTGCAAGCGCGGTGGCAAAGGTCACGGCGTGCTCCTCGGCAATGCCCACATCGACGAACTGTTTGCCGGCGGCAGCGCGAAGCTCGGGTGTAAAGCCCATGATGTAGGGCGTGGCGGCTGTGACGCCCACGACCTGCGGATCGCGCTCGATGGCGGCGCTGAGCGCTTCGCCCGTAATGTCGGCATAGGTGCGCGGCGCGGGCTCGCTCGGATGGCCCGGGCAAAGCTTGCGCCCGGTCGCCATGTCAAAGGGGCCTACGTGATGCCAGCGCTCGGGGTCGCTCTGGGCTGGCTCAAAACCCTTGCCCTTGGCGGTGGAGACGTGCAGCACGATGGGATGATCGATATTGCGCAGTTCCTGCAGCGCGTCGACGAGGGCCAGCACATCGTTACCGGCGTCCAGATAGCGGTAGTCGAGTCCCATCGCGCGGAAAACGTTGCGCTCACAGGTGCCGTTGCTGGCGCGCAGCTCGGCCAGATTGCGATACAGGCCGCCATGGTTCTCGGCAATGGACTGGTCGTTATCGTTGACGATGATGATCAGATTGCTATCGAGTTCGGCGGCATTGTTGAAGCCCTCAAACGCTAGGCCGCCCGAAAGCGAGCCGTCGCCAATGATGGTGATAACGTTGTACGCATCGCCCGCCAGGTCACGAGCGTGCGCTAGGCCGCAGCCCAAGCTCACCGACGTGGAGGTATGGCCCATGGCGAACAGGTCGTGCTCGGACTCGTCGGGATTGGCAAAGCCAGAAGCCTCACCATAACGCTCCGGATCGATATAAGTGTACGCGCGCCCAGTCAGCGCCTTGTGGGCGTAGGTCTGGTGCGAAACGTCAAAGACAATCTTGTCGATGGGGGAGTTGAACACGCGATGAAGCGCAACCGTAAGCTCAACGACGCCCAGGTTGGGGGCAACGTGCCCGCCGACGGCGGCGGAGCTTTCGAGGATTGCCTGACGGATCTCGCCGCAGAGCAGCGGAAGCTCGGCGCGGTCGAGAGCCTTGACGTCCTCGGGCGTTGTCGTTTGCGTAAGCAGCATCGTTGTGGGTTACTCCATGCGAATCGTGCGCCGGCACTCCCTTGGCCGGCACAATTGCACAAAACAGTCTCGCACATTTTGGCGTTTGATATGTGACGGCGGCGCGGTAATTCGCCAACTGGCGGGGCAAAACGTTTTGTCCGATGCCATACTGATAGATTCGATGATGATTTATTCAATGCGTGTAGGCCGTGGCTTGCCGCCGTGAGCCGCTGGAAGGAGGCAGCATGTCCGGTGCCGTTCGTGCCGAGAAAATCGCGCACGAGGTCGACTATGCCGCCCGCCAGCTCGCCCAGGCGGGCCGTCTGGACCTGACGCGCGAGTTTATCCAGCATGGCGATGTGACGGTCTATGCACATGTGACCTCGGTGGCGCGGGCAAGTCTGTCCTTTGCCGAGCGCCTGGGCCGCGTCGGTGTCTCGGTCGACCGCGCCTCGTTGCTGCGCGGGGCCCTGCTGCACGATTACTTTCTCTATGACTGGCACGATCCCGACCCAAGCCATCGGCTGCATGGCTTTCGCCACCCGTTTTTTGCCCTGACGCGTGCCGAGGAAGATTTTGAGCTGACGCCGCGCGAGCGGAATATTATCGCGCGCCATATGTTTCCGCTGGTGCCGGTGCCGCCGACGTGTCGTGAGGCTTGGATTGTGTGTCTGGCGGATAAATGGTGCGCGCTGCGCGAGACGGTCGCCGGTCGTCTGCGGCGCAAGGACGAGGCGGACGATGGCGTGAGCAGCGAATCGAGCGAGAAGAGGAGAGGGTAGACGGTGGGGACCGCGATCGACATGGCATTTGGCGGCGCGACGCTTGCCACCTGTCCACTCTCGGCACTGGTGCTCTCGTTTGCCTTTTACGGGTTTTGCGGCTGGGCATGGGAATCGACAGTCTGCGCCATGCTCAACCACGGACGCTTTGCCAACAGCGGCTTTTTGCTGGGGCCGTGCTGCCCCATCTATGGCGCGGGCGGCATTGCCTGCTGGCTGCTGTTGCGTGGGATTCCGGATGCCTCGAGCCAGTTTGTCGCTGCGGCGCTTGTGTGCAGCGTAATCGAGTACAGTGTGAGCCTTCTATTGGAAAAAACAACAGGCGCGCGCTTTTGGGATTACTCGCACCTGCCGTTTAATTTGCATGGACGCATCTGTCTGTACTGGGCCTGCGCGTTTGGCTTGGGTGCGTTGTGCATTTGCCGTTTAGTGGAGCCGGCATTGTTGGGGCTGCTTGGCCATCTGCCGGTGCTGATTGTGCGGCTGTCCGCCTTTATCGTCGCGGTCGCGATGATGGTCGACGCGGCGTGCTCGTTGGCGAGCTGGCGGCGTCTGTCCGATCAGCTGGAGCGCGTGCGCGCCGACCTTGCCGACCGCATCAACGAGTCGCTTGCCGATGCCTCGGAGTCAATGCTCGAGCGCATTCCCGAATCGACGATTGACTCGGTGACACAGACGCACATCCGTAGCCGTGCCGTTAACGCGTGGCTGGTCGAGCTGGGTGACGCGACGCTCGATGCTCTGCGCGAGAAGGCTTCGATGCCGACGTTTATCGCGGATGGTGCTCGCGGCCTGGC
>CAVEDI010000172.1:0-3911 GCA_963614405.1 Oscillospiraceae bacterium
GTAGTCCTCCAGCCACTCCACGCTGCGCAGGTCCAGATGGTTCGTCGGCTCGTCGAGCAGTAGCACTTCGGGATTTCTGATCAGCAGCTTCGCAAGCGCGATGCGCATCTGCCAGCCGCCCGAGAACTCGGAGCACGGGCGCTCAAAGTCGGTGACCTTAAAGCCCAGGCCAGATAGGATCTTGCGGGCGTTGCTCTCGAGCTCGTAGCCGCCCAGGTGCTCAAAGCGGTCCTGGACCTGTCCGTACTCGTTGAGGAGCGCGTCGACGTCCTTGCCCTTCTCGGAGAGCTCGGTGATCTGAGCCTGCAGCTCGTTGGCGCGCTCGCCCATGCGGCGAATTTCCTTGGCGGCCGCCATGACCTCGGCAAGGATGGTGGTGTCCTTTTGCTCCAGGTTGGTTTCTTGCTCTAGATAGCCTACCTGGCAGTCCTTGGCGTACTGGACCTGGCCGGCGTCGGGGCTGTCGATGCCCATGATGATCTTGAGCATGGTGGTTTTGCCGGCGCCGTTGGGGCCCACGAGCGCGAAGCGCTCGCCGGGGTTGATCTGGAAGGACGCGCCGCTAAAGAGGACGCGCGCGCCGAAGCTTTTTTCGATCTTGTCGACCAGGAGGATCATGGTGCCGCCTTTGACCTTGTGTGCCTATATGAAAAAAGGCCCCAACTTGCGTTGGAGCCTCATTCAATGCTCGGGTGGAGACGAGGGGGATCGAACCCCTGACCTCTTGACTGCCAGTCAAGCGCTCTCCCAGCTGAGCTACGCCCCCGTGCGAAAAGTACTATACGGGAACTCGGACGGCGATGCAAGGACATTTTTGGAAATTTTCGCAGTCGCGGCGCGGGCCGCCATCCGTCCAACGGCCGTCTTGCCGACGCCAGGCCCATAACCGGGGCCAATCGCGCTCCCGCCGACCCGGCGATTTCAAAACCATGCCGGTTTACGGGGCCAGGCCGGGAACCCCCGAGCATGCCGTCATCGGTAAAATCAAAACCGCAGGTAGACGGCTTGCGCATTCCGTGAAATGCAGGGTATGGACGGCCGGTCCGGGTCCAGCCCCGTAATCCGGCATGGTTTTTGAAATGGTTCTTGTCAACCAGCATAATCTTTTACGTGGATTTGAACTGCAAACGTTTATCAAAGCAATTTGGCAGGCATATGGAGTGGGAACTATGGCAAAAAGAAGCCGGGCTATTTGCCCGGCCCCTTGATTCTCTGGTGGGCCCTCCGGGATTCGAACCCAGAACCCAGGGATTATGAGTCCCCTGCGCTAACCGTTGCGCCAAGAGCCCTTATAAAATGGCGTGTGCGATAGAGGCCAATAGAACAGATCCCTATCTTGAACCACGTCGTGAAATACTACCATGCGCACGGCACCCGTTCAACGCACGATCTTGTCGACCAGGAGGATCATGGTGCCGCCTTTGACCTTGTGTGCCAATATGAAAAAAGGCCCCAACTTGCGTTGGAGCCTCATTCAATGCTCGGGTGGAGACGAGGGGGATCGAACCCCTGACCTCTTGACTGCCAGTCAAGCGCTCTCCCAGCTGAGCTACGCCCCCGTGACGAGGTAGTACTATAGGGGAATGTTTGCTGGGATGCAAGAGGTTTTTGTTGAAACTTTTTCTTACGGGTTTTCCTGGGACGGTGGGTTAATTGACTGATTTTGACTTCGGCAAAATCAGTCAATTAACCCACCGTCCCGATAAAACCCTCACGCGGCGATGCCTTACTTGTAGAGGTAGGCGATTGCAACGCCTTGATGGACTTGGATCTTGGCCGTTTTCCTGACAACATTAGAGATGCCGGTGTCGGCGAGCAAGCCTAAGGGGCTATGGTCTAGTTCCCATTCTAGGCCGTGTTCGCTTATCTCTGTGTTGGGAGCGATGGCGATGATGGAGAAGGTTTTGCCCTCGGCGCCCTCGATGGTCCAGGTCTCGTCCTGGTGCAGGATTCTGGCCGTCACTTCGTCTTCTTCGATCCAGACGGGAGCGTCCTCGTAGCCCGCGAGCAGCCCCAGTACGGAAAGTGCCATATCCGGACGGCCGCCGGTGGCGCAGGTTGCCACCACTTCGGTGGCTAGCCAGCGGCGGCGGATGGAATCGAGCGCTAGCGCTAGATCAGTGTAGTCCTTGTAGGGGTTGTGGCGTTCTACTTCAAAATCGACAGCGGCATCGACCAGAGCGCGTCCCTCATCGCTAACGGTGTCGGCGTCGCCTACGTAGACGTCGCAACTCAGGTCGGCTCCCAACAGGGCGTCCAGCCCACGGTCTACGGCAACGATGTGGTCACACTCCCCTGCCAGATGGCAAAGCAACTCGGGGCTCGACACCACCGGCGAGCCGCAGACCACTAATACTTTGCAAGCCACAGCCCTCGCCTATCCCTCAAACGCAAGCACGCGGGACAGGCCCAGGTCCTCATAGCTATCGATAAAGATATCGCAGTTGGCACGCACCTCGTCGCGCTCCATACGGCCGTGCGGGTCATAGATACCCACACGTTTAAATCCAGCAGTGCCAGAGCTCTTAAGTCCAAAGACGGCGTCTTCAAACACCCATGCACGCTCAAACTTGTGCCCGTGGCGCTCCTCCAAGCGACGCAGCGCCAGCTCGTATACATCGGGGAACTGCTTGGAGCGCCCCGCCTCGCCCGTCGTGGTAATAAACTCCATATAGCGATCAAGGCCAGCAGCCGCAAGGGCGGACTGCACCAGCTCGGCTGGCGTGGACGTGGCCACGCACATGGCAATGCCCGCCGCCTTCGCCAGCTCCAAAAATGCTAGGAGCCCCTCGCGCGGCGGCACCTTAGAGTACCCATCAATCAAAATCTCGCCCAGCTCGCGATACACCTCCTCGCCATTCGCGCCAATGCCCCACGTGTCGTGGTAGGCCTGGCACTCATCCTCCAGCGAAAGATGCTCAAACTGGGCAAAATCGTCGACCGTCACATCAATGCCATGACGGCACAATAACTCGGTCTGTGCATGGCCCCAGACGGGGGAACTATTAACCAGTGTTCCGTCGCAATCGAAAATAAAAGCAACACTTGGAGCAGCGATGTGGTTCATAAACGAGCCTTTCGATGTCAAATGGTAAACAACCTGCTAAAAACGTTTTACCAAACGTAAGCCTATCAGTTTTGAAACCCTAATTGGTAAAACTGTCAAGGGTTTTACCACGGCAATTCTGCCAGTGGTATAAACATGTCGCTTACCGATTAAACGCCCTCGCAAATCCGCTTTCGTCCATAAAACTAACGTACAGGTGTTATCGTAGTTTCTGCCGAAAGTTCCACCGAGCACGCGAGGTGGAACGAATCATAGAACTATCGCCGTCCCTTCGATTCGTGCAGCCTTGGACCTTTCGCATCTAGTCACCAAGGCAACACGCTGCCGCGTCATGATGGGATCAAACGTGAGCGATACAAAGCTAAAGCCAGCACCCAAAAAGCCCGCTACCCGTAAAGCCGCCCCGCATGCACCGGAGCTCACCAAGGACGATGTCTACCTGTTTGGCATCGGCACGTGGGAGCGCAGCTGGGAAAAGATGGGCGCTCACCCCGACACGAAGAACCGTACGCGCGGCTGGCGCTTTTGCGTTTGGGCGCCCGACGTAAAGAGCGTCCACGTCATTGGCGAATTTAACGACTGGGATGAGGAAGCCAACCCCCTGGTGCCCATGCATACGAGCGCTATCTGGGAAGGCTTTATTCCTGGCGCCGAGCAGGGCCAGCTCTATAAGTACCTTATCGAGACTAACGAGGGCGAAAAGCTCTACAAGGCCGATCCGTACGCCTTTAAGGCCGAGTGCCCTCCGGGTACCGCCAGTGTGCTGTGGACCCTCGACGGTTACAAGTGGAACGACGCCGCGTGGCTCAAGCGCCGCGCTAGCCACAACCACATGTCGCAGCCC
>CAVEDI010000173.1:0-2269 GCA_963614405.1 Oscillospiraceae bacterium
CAGGGCGAGGCCAAGCAGGTCTTCCAGCACCCCCAGGACCCCTACACCAAGATGCTGCTCGGCGCTGCGCCGTCGCTGCTGCATCCCAAGCTCGGCGAGTAGCCTCGCTTTCCCTCCCGTGCGCCCGGTTCCCTTGCCGGGCGCACCTCCGTTGCGATTTCGAAAGGTTGGGTTCACGAGCCATGCCAAGTGCTCAGGAGCTACAACATCAATTTGGTGAATATCGAGGCGCTATGCCCCGTCCATCAGATTTCGATCTCTTTTGGAAGGATCGCATGGCCGAGGCCGACGCCGTCGGGCTTGACTATGCGATCGAGACGGCATCGGTCGCCGATGCCGCGACCTGCCAGCTTTTCGACCTCTGGTATACCGGCATGTGTGGCGCGCGCCTGCATGCCAAGTACCTTAAACCCGTCTCGGACGAGCCCGTGCCATTGGTACTTCAGTTCCATGGGTATCCGGGTGCAAGCCGCAGCTGGTTTGAGCAGGCGTCGTTTGCGGGCATGGGCATGGCACTCATCGCCCTCGACTGCCCCGGCCAAGGAGGTCCCTCCGAGGACATTGGTGGATTTGAGGGCACAACGGTTGCCGGGCATATCGTCGCCGGTATCGACGGCGACCCTGCCAACCTCTACTATGTCCGCTTGCACCAAGATATTCGAATCCTGTGCCGCATCGTTCGCGAGCTCGAGGGCATCGATCTTGCGCGTGTGTTTGTGAACGGCGCGTCGCAGGGCGGCGGTTTGGGCATTGCGACCTGTGCGCTTAACAGCGAGCTTATCAATCGCGCCGCCATCCTCTATCCCTTCCTGTCAGATTTCCGCCTGGTCTGGGATTTGGATGCCGACGACATTGCCTACGAGGGCCTGCGCTATTGGTCTCGCTGGTTTGACGAGGACTCGACTCGTATTGACGAAGCCTATGCCAAGCTGGCGTACTTCGATTCCAAGAACTTTGCCCCTATGGTCAAATGCCCCGTGCTGTTTGGCACCGGCACAGCCGATATCGTCTGTCCGCCAGCGACGCAGTTTGCGGTCTATAACAACCTGACCTGCGAAAAGCGTCATGAGTTCTTTGAAGGCTTTGGCCACGAGGAGATTCAGGATTTTGACGATCTGATCATTCCGTTTTTCTGCAAGGGAGGGGAGGCTCATGTCTAAGTGCGAGAGCAATGTTGACGAGCTGATTGTCCCCGGGCTCGTGGGAATTCCTGGAACGGTTTCGTCAAGGCTCGCAGAATATCGGGACTGGCGCGGTGATGTCCAAGCAGATGTTTCTGATTTAGAGACATGCGCTTCGAATCTTGAGATTCAAGGCCTGGCCATTACGGCGATTGACTTTGTTAACCCCTGCGCCCGTTACTCGGAGGTCTCCTTTGAGCTCGGTGACGATGCGATTCACGCTCGTTTGATCGAGCCTGTCGGTCGTGCCCGAGTATCTGAGCGCGTGCCGCTGTGCCTGATGTTCCACGACATCGATCGGCCTGTGCGCGGCTGGCATCACATGACGAGATTTGCCGCCATGGGGTATGCCGTCCTCGCGCTGGATGACGATGTTGCTGGTGCGAACGACCTGCAGCGGGGGATTTCTTCGCCCGCTTTTGTCGAGCGCGTCCGTTGGGGTTGCGCGCTGGCGAAGGTGGCGCGCAATCTTGATGGCATGGACCCCGACCGCATCTTTGCATGGGGCGAGGGTCTTGGCGGCGGAGTCGCGCTGGCGGTTTCTGCTCTGGACGAGCGGGGCCTCGCCTGCACGGCGGTTGCCAATCCGCTTCCTGGCGGCCTCGAGGCGCTGTCGTCTCGGGTGCGCGGATCGGTGCTCATGGGCACATCGCTTATGGATACCGTGAGCGATCCCAAGGATCAGTTTGCCGTATTCAACGGTCTTGAGTGTGACCGGAGGCATATCATCTATGCCAAATACGCTCACGAGCGCATCAATGCGTTCGAAAACGAAGTCGTCGACTTTTTTAACCAAACGTTCTACCCGTGTTCTTTGGCCTAGACGGCCTGGACACTGCCAACAAGAGTGGGCGGCATAGGGCTGCCCGCCAGACAACTAAGGAGATTCTTGTGGCAACTCAGAAATTCACCGGCGTTATCCCTCCCGTCGTTGTTCCCGATACCGAAGACCACCAGCTCGATGTTGCCTCCTTTGAGCGCAGCATCAACCGCATGATCGATGCCGGCGTCGATGGCTTGTTCTTCCTGGGCTCCTCGGGCGAGGTCGTCTTCTCCACCGACGAGCGTCGCCGTCAGATCATCGCCGA
>CAVEDI010000174.1:0-4736 GCA_963614405.1 Oscillospiraceae bacterium
CGAGCTTTGGCATGGCGGAAGAAACTCTCCCGTTCTTTGCGATCTTCATGCCAATTATGATGGCTATGGGCTTCGACTCGATGACGGCGTTCATGGTCGTGTTCGTTGGAGCGCGCACGGGTTACATCGCCTCAACGATTAATCCGTTTAATGTTCTCATTGCGCAAGGTATTCTTGGTATTCAGGGCAACCCCCAGCTGTGGCTGCGTATGATTGCCTGGGTTGTTTTGACTGCCGTTGCAATTACTTGGGTTGTCCTCTATGCACGAAGGGTAAAGAAGAACCCTGAGTCATCGATCACATTTGAGGATGATATCGCCAAGAAAGTCGAGTTCGCTGCCGATGAATCTGCCCTTGACGCGGAATTTACGGGTCGTCAAAAAGGCGTGCTTGCGGTATTTATCGCTGGTATGTGCCTTATCATCTGGGGACTTGTGACCCAGGGCTGGTATATGAACGAGATTTCTGCGGTCTTTTTGGCCATGGGCCTGTTGGCTGGTGTTATTGCGGGCTTTAGTCAGGACGTCATCGCTCAGGAATTTGTTGCGGGTATCGCTGACTTTGCTTTCTCGGCAATTGTCGTTGGACTTGCGCGTGGCATCCTTGTCATTGCCTCTGACGGCATGATCATCGATACCATCCTCAATGCGCTCGCCACTGGTCTGGGCGGCATCCCGGCGGTTCTCTTTACTACGCTTCTTTATGCGGTTGAGAACCTCCTGGCGATTCTGGTTCCCAGCTCATCTGGCCTTGCAGCACTGACCGCTCCCATTTTTGGACCTTTGACCGAACTCATGGGCCTTAATCCCGAGGCCGCCGTGTGGGCTCTCTCCATGGGTAGCGCGACGATGTCTTTGATCTGTCCTACTAGCGCCATTCTTGTAGCGGGTTTGGGCGTGTGCAAGATCAAGCTTGGCCAGTGGTGGAAGACCGTTTGGAAATTCTTCTTGGTCGTGTCGCTCATCAATATCGTATTCGTAGCAATCTCGGGACTTATTGCCCTGTAGGTTTCATGGCTGAAATGGAGTAACAGGAATGTCTAAAGGACTGAATGTACACAGCGAGATTGGTAAGCTCAAGAAAGTTGTGCTTCACCGCCCCGGTCGTGACCTTGTGAACGTAAAGGCAGAAGAGTTCGATGATGTCTGGATTCACGACTGTTTCTATCTTGATGTGGCTCAAAAGGAGCATGATGCCTTTGCGGATCTTCTGAGGAGCGAAGGTGTTGAGGTTCTCTATATGGAGAAACTCGTTGCTGAAGCGCTGGATGCATGCCCCTCGGCTCGCGCTGAGTTTACCGATACATTTATGGCTGAGAGCGGGATTGTCAATCCTATGCTTGAGCAGGCTGTTCGTGAAAAGCTCGACGCTATTTCAGATTCGTATCAGTTTGTACTTGAGGCTATGGGGGGGTATCGTTATCGTGACCTTGAGCTGCCTCGCGTTTCGACTACGCTTAGTATGATGGATAATGAGGATGCGAAGCCCGATGATTTGGTGTTGAAGCCTCTTCCGAGTTCATATTTCTCTCGCGATCCTCTTGCTTCCGTGGGCAAAGGCGTTCTGTTTCACCATATGTATTGGAAACAGCGAGATCGTGAAGTGCCCTTCTACGAAGCGATTTTCAAATACCATCCCGATTATGCAGGGACTCCGATTTGGTACGACCATAAGAATCCCTGGCATATCGAGGGCGGTGATGTGCTTAACATTAACGCTCATACCTTGGCTATTGGAATTAGCCAGCGAACTGAGGCGGCTGCGATTGAGGAGCTTGCAAAGAATTTGTTCTGGGGATCTGGGAATTCTGAGATCGATACCGTTTACGCTATTAAAATCCCCAACGGCTATGCTTACATGCATCTTGACACCGTTTGCACCATGGTGGATTTCGATAAGTTCACAGTTTATCCCGGTATTTTTGAGACCCTTCGTGTTTATCGTCTGACTCGTGGTGACTCTGAGGGAATGGTCGCTGTTCAAGAGATTGATGACACGCTTGAACATATTCTTGAAATGGCTACTGGCGTGGAGAAGGTGCAGCTTATTGAGTGCGGTGCCGGCGATATGGTTGAGGCATCTCGCGAGCAGTGGAACGACGGGTCGAACACTCTTGCCGTTGCTCCTGGTAAAGTCTGTGTTTACGAGCGCAATGTTGTCACAAATGATGAGCTCTACAAGAACGGTTTGGAACTTTTGGTCGTTCCCTCCGAGGAACTGTCCCGCGGTCGTGGTGGCCCGCGCTGCATGAGCATGCCCTTCTGGCGCGAAGATATTTAGTTGCAAATCCACTGTGATGGGAGATGGCGAATATGGGTGTTAATATCGCTGGGCGCAGTTTTCTGAAGCTGCTTGATTACACGACGGAAGAGATTGAGTATCTGCTTGAGCTTTCTGCTAACTTCAAAAGCATGAAGCGTGCCGGTGTTCCGCATAAATACCTTGAAGGCAAGAATATTGTTTTGCTATTTGAGAAGACTTCCACGCGCACTCGCTGCGCCTTCGAAGTTGGTGCACTTGACCTTGGCATGGGTGTAACTTATTTGGATCCGGGCTCGTCTCAGATGGGCAAAAAGGAGTCGATTGAGGACACGGCTCGCGTCCTTGGCCGCATGTATGACGGAATTGAATACCGCGGCTTTGAACAGGCGAAGGTTGAGGAGCTTGCTGCAAAAGCTGGGGTTCCCGTTTGGAATGGGCTGACTACTGAATTTCACCCGACTCAAGTGCTTGCCGATATTCTGACCATGCGTGAAGAGTTTGGAGAGATTAAGGGCAGGAAACTTACATTTTTTGGTAAGGCGGCCGGAAACGTCGCTGATTCGCTCATGGTCATTTGCGCTAAGCTCGGCATTAATTACTGTTCTTGCGGCCCAATCGGGGGAAATTCGGAGGGGGCTACATCCTATGATCCTGAACTCCTTGCAGAATGTAGTCGTATTGCGGCCGAGCATGGATCGACGATTACCATTACAGAGGATATTGAGGAAGGCGCTCGTGATGCCGATGTAATTTACACGGATGTTTGGGTTGGCATGGGTCAGCCCGCAGAGCTGTGGGAAAGCCGCATTAAGCTCATGTCGCCGTATCGTGTGACCGCTGAGGTGATGTCTATGGCAAAGCCCGAGGCGATTTTCCTCCACTGCCTTCCGAGCTTCCACGATACTAATACTACTGTTGGTGCCGAAATTGCTGAGAAGTTTGGAGTTACCGAAATGGAAGTCACGGACGAGGTTTTTGAGTCCGATAAGTCTCGTGTTTTCCAAGAAGCGGAGAATCGCATGCATACGATTAAGGCGGTGATGTACGCAACGCTTAAGTAGCGGGGCGTTGAGAAAACAGTCGCAAATCTGTTTCCATACTATATTTCTCTCAACAAGCTGATAGGATACAGGGGAGAATGATGCGCGCGTCAGTCGATTTTTTCGACTGACGCGCTTTGTGAAAGAGGCAAAGATGCGTACCGATGATTTTGACTACAACCTTCCCGAGGAACTGATTGCCCAAGCTCCTGCCGAGCCGCGCGACTCCTGCCGCCTGCTGGTGGTTGATCGCAAGGGCTCCCAGGCGGGAACGCCGCTGGAGCACGGCGGTACCGTTGAGCACCGCATCTTCCGCGACATCATCGACTATATCGAGCCGGGCGACGTGCTCGTCATCAACAAGACGCGCGTGATGCCGGCCCGCCTGATCGGTCGCAAGGCCGGCTCGGGCGGCGTGGTCGAGACGCTGCTGCTCAAGCGCCGCGAGGATGTGGATCCGCTGGGCCATGTCTGGGAGTGCCTGGTCAAGCCGGGTAAGCGCCTGAAGCCCGGTGCTCAGATTGAGTATCGTGCGGGCGGCGCCCATGCGCCCGAGGGCGCGCCCGTGGTGCTGACGGCCGAGGTCGTCGACTTTGTTACCGATAGCCGCGGTGGCCGTCTGGTGCGCTTTGAGCCGGCCGGTTGCAATGCCGCCGGCGACCCGCGCACGCTCGACGAGGCCATCCACGCTGCCGGCCACGTGCCGCTGCCGCCCTACATTACCGATTACGAGGGCGATCCCGAGAAGTACCAGACCGTCTACGCCATGAAGGAGGAGCACTCGGCTGCCGCTCCTACGGCGGGTCTGCACTTTACTCCCGAGCTCATGGCCGCTATCGAGGCCAAGGGCGCGAAGTTTGCCGCCGTCGAGCTCGAGGTGGGTATCGATACCTTCCGTCTGGTGGAGGAGGACGACCCTACACAGCACGTGATGCACACCGAGCGCTACCACGTGTCGCAGGAGGTTGTCGACGCTGTGCATAAGGCGAAGGCCGAGGGCCATCGTGTGATCGCCGTCGGCACTACCGCAGTGCGCTCGCTCGAGAGCGCGTTTGACGCGGACGCGCCGGTGTCCGATCCGGCTGTGACGGCGCGCTATTTTGAGGGCCGCGAGGACGGGGCCGACACGCTCGGCCGCGGCGACATCGTGGTGCGCGAGAACGCGACAACGCAGCTCTACCTTATGCCCGGCTCGACCTATCACGTGGTCGACGCGTTGATCACGAACTTCCACGTGCCTCGCTCTACACTCATGATGCTTGTGAGCGCGCTTGCCACCCGCGACCAGATCATGGATGCCTACGCTGCCGCCATCGAGGAGCGCTACCGCTTCTTCAGCTTTGGCGACGCCATGCTCATCTTGTAGGTTACGGCGTTTTACAAACGCCGTAACCGGTCGACGCTGCGCGGGCCGCATTTGGACAATCTGACGTT
>CAVEDI010000175.1:0-7875 GCA_963614405.1 Oscillospiraceae bacterium
GAAAGAAGTGCCGTGCATTATGGCAGACGATTTGGATGAAGAACAGGGCTCGTAGACGGTCACGTCGTAGCCGCGCTTGGCCGCCACGCGCGCGGCCTCCAGCCCGGCGACGTCCCCGCCCACCACGGCGACCTTCTTGTCGCCCTCGCCCGGCTTGATGGCGATGGTCGCCTCGTCGCCGTTCTCGGCATTGAGCACGCACGAGATGTACTTGCGGTTTTGAATCGCGTCGACGCAACCTTTGTTGCAGTTGAGGCACTCGCGGATGGGTTCGCCCGTGGCGGCCTTCAGCGCAATGTCGGGGTCGCACATGAGCGAGCGGCCATAGGCGATGATGTCGGCGGCGCCGTCTTCCAGAATCTTCTCGCCGGCCTCGACCGAGACAACACGGCCGACGGTTGCCACCGGCACGGAGATCAGGGCCTTGACGCGCTCGGCCACCGGCAGCGTCCAGTTGTAGGGCATGGCACCCATGGGCGGAATGGTATCGCCCATGTTGCCGGTGTGGTTTGCCTGCGCGACCTGGATCATGTCGATGCCGGCGCCCTCGAGCAGCTTGGCAAACTCGCAGGCCTCGTCGGGCTGCAGGCCGCCCTTGCCGCGCGGCGTGCCGTCGGGGTTCTCCATGATCACGGGGAGCTTGTACTCCACCATCAGCTGCGGCGCGGCTTCCTTAATGGCAGCGACGGCCTCCAGCGCGTAGCGAACGCGGTTCTCGAACGAGCCGCCGTACTCGTCGGTGCGCTGGTTGAGGATGGCCGAGCACAGCGAACCCACCAGACGATCGCCGTGGACCTCGATGGCGTCGATGCCGGCCTGCTGCGCACGGGCGGCCGAGGCAGCGATGGCCTCCTTGATCTGGGTGAGTTGCTCTACGCTCGCCTCGTTCACAAAGTGCTGCATGTCGTGATGCAGCTTGGCGTAGGCCTGGTTGCGGATCTCGTTGGACTCGGCCATCTTGGCGGCAAAGGTCTCCTCGTCGCCGGCGGCCTTGGCCTCCTGCGCGGCCTTGGCGGCAGCCATGGAGCCCATGACCATGCGGCCGACACCGGGCACATCGTACTCGGGGTGGAACAGCTGCAGCGCGACCTTGGCGCCGTGCTTGTGGACGGCATCGGCCAGCGCCTTAAACGTGGGGATCTGGGCGTCGGTTGCCAGCTTGGGCGTGGGGCTTGCGGTCATGACGGGAGCAACGTCGCCGATGACGATGTAGCTCACGCCGCCACGGGCCAAGCGCTCGTAAAAAGCCAGGCTGCGCTCGCCGATGGAACCGTCACGCTCCTCGTAGCCGGTGGTCAGCGGCGGAAACATAATGCGATTTTTGAGCTCAAGGGGGCCAACCGTAATGGGCTGGAGCAGCTTGGATGCAGGTGCGGTCATGGACATTCCTCTCTTATAGGCGCGACGGCGATGGTGCCGCGTAGTTGTCTAGAGGATATGGCATGGGAATACAGCAGCGCAACGGAAATCGGCGAATATCAGGTGGCGGCAGGTGGATGGGACGGGGCGGCCCGTCGGATGGGATGAGCCCGGCCGCCGGTTTGTCTTGATCTGTAACAGTTACTCAGCAAAACCGGGTCTTACTGTTACAGATCGAGACATTCCTCTCGACCCAACCTCAACAATCTAGATCTGTAACATCTAGACCCACTTTTGGCCCCTACCTGTTACAGATCGAGACAAACGGGACCCGCCTGCTAGAAAATCTCAATCTATAACAACAACTCGGCAAAATCCGTCCCTCGTGTTACAGATTTAGACAAACACGACCCAACCCACCGGTATATCTCGGTCTGTAACACCTAGTCGCCCAAATCGGGTCTAGATGTTACAGATCGAGATTTTGTTTAAGAAGCCGAGAATTGGACCGAAAACACAGTCCCGGGATAACAAAAAAGCTCGCCGGCTAGGCCGACGAGCTAAAAGTTCTTGGTCGCGGGGGCAGGATTTGAACCTACGACCTCCGGGTTATGAGCCCGGCGAGCTACCAGACTGCTCCACCCCGCAATGTCTGGGCGCCTCATGTGCGCAAGAAAGAATATTACGCGGGAGTTCGGTAAACGGCAAGGAAAATCTCGTAGAGCATAATTCCTTCATATTTAAACCCCTCAGCCCCTATCACCGTAAACGAATCGCAGCTGAGCGCCGTCGACGGCACGTATACAATGGTGCGCGTCCTTTTATGCCGACACCGGGAGTAGACATGCTGCTCGCTATCGATATGGGAAACACGCAGACGGCCATGGGCCTGTTTGACGGAGACGAGCTGGTGCAGTCGTGGCGCATGCCCACCGACCGCTCCTATACCGCCGACGAGATCCATGTGCGCCTGATGGGTTTCTTTAAGATGTACGGCCTTTCGCTCGATGCGGTCGACGCGATCGCCTTTGCGGGCGTGGTGCCGCAGCTCTCGCGCGAGTGGCACGCCGTGGCCGACCGCATTGCCGCGGACGCCATCGTCATCGGGCCGCAGACGGCCGCCGTAACCAAGCTGCGGGCGGCGCGCCCCCAGGCCGTTGGTGCCGACCGCA
Source organism: Oscillospiraceae bacterium (assembly GCA_963614405.1). GTDB lineage: Bacteria > Actinomycetota > Coriobacteriia > Coriobacteriales > Coriobacteriaceae > Collinsella. Next base: position 2,532 of record CAVEDI010000175.1, read on the forward strand.
TCGCCAACGCCGTCGCTGCCGAGACCTTCTATGGCGCGCCGGCGATCGTGGTGGACTTTGGCACCGCGACCAATATCGACGTCATCGATGAGGACGGTTATTACATTGGCGGAGCGATCGCGCCGGGCATCCGCATTTCGATGGACGCGCTCGCCGCCCGAGCCGCCAAGCTCGCCAGCGTTCCGCTCGAGGCGCCCGAGCACGCCATCGGCCGCGATACCGAGGAGTGCATCAAGGTCGGCGCCGTGATGGGCGCCGCCGCCATGGCTGAGGGCCTGGTCGCGCGCATGAAGCGCGAGCTGGGCCGCGAGGATGCCACCGTTATCGCCACGGGCGGCCTCGCCAGCATCGTCGCCGATTCGACCGACGCCTTCGACGTGGTCGACGGACAGCTCACCATCAAGGGTATCTGCGAAATCTACCGCCGCATGCAGGAGCTGGGATAGAGCAGGGGCTTAAGTCGAGCACGCCCGATGCCACAGCCCCCGCAAACGTTCGCCAAGCCTATTCCTCAAAATCGAAAAATTTTCAGTTTTGAGGAATAGGCTTTCTGCTAGGCCTCGTCGCACAGCCACCTCGCCAGGTCCACGATCTGCACTCCGTCGCGATCCGTGGCCTCGTGATGCGTGCGGGCGAGAATCATCTTGGGATACGCATCGCCAATGCTCAGCAGTGGCGAAATCTCGCGTTCAAATGTCTTATCCGAGCCGATATCGTCGCTCACTTGAATATAGAGTTTCTCGCTCCGCTTGATTGCTACAAAGTCTATTTCCTTTTTATAGAGCACGCCGACGTATACCTCGTATCCGCGACGCAGCAGCTCGATTGCCACCATGTTCTCGTATACGCGTCCCCAATCCATATCACGTGTACCAAGAAGTGCATATTTAAACGCATGGTCCGCCAGATAGTACTTCTCGCCGCTCTTAAGGTATTTTTTGCCGCGAATGTCGTAGCGACGAACTTTATAGAAGGCAAACGCATCGCACAGGTACCCCATGTACGTGCCGACCGTCTTGTTCGTAATCTTTAGCCCATCCGCATTTAATGCATCAGTAATGTTGCGTGCCGACGTAATGTTGGAAACGTTGTCCATCATGTAATCGGCAATGCGCAGCAGCGCCGATTCGTTTCTCACGTTATGCCGCTGCACGATATCTCTCACAATGAGCGTCTTAAAGACGTTGGAGAGATATTGATAGCGCTGCTCCTGCAGTGGATAAGGGTAAGAGCCGGACATACCGCCGGTTCTCGCGTACTCATCGAAGTCGCGGTCGACCTCGCCCTCGTCGCCATAGAGTCGATACTCCTCAAACGAGAATGGGAAAACCTCGATCTCGAACGTACGCCCCGTAAAGAGCGTCGACAGATCGCTCGACAGCAAAAAGGCATTCGATCCGGTAATGAATATGTCGTACTGCTCGGATGCGTGGAGGCTGTTGATCGCACGCTCAAAACCGTCGCACATCTGAACTTCATCGATAAGCAGAAAGTTTTGTTTGCCGGACACTCGATGCTCTTTTACATAGGCGAGCAGCGCGTGATACTCGAGCAGGTTCTCGAACTCATCGAGGTTGTAGTTGATATGGATGACATTCGAATTGGACAGATTTGCCTCCACGTAATCGCGAAGGGCCTCGAGCAATTTTGATTTACCGCTACGACGGATGCCCGTGATGACCTTGATGTCCGGCACGCCAATAAGGCTCGTCAACGTGTCCATATATGACGTTCTATTGATGAGTTTCATTGGGGCCTCCTCGCGGTCTTTTATCGCCATTCCTCAAAAACGAAAAATTTTCAGTTTTGAGGAATGGGCTCTATAGCGAATATACCTCGCGAAAGGCCGAGCTGGCTTAATCCTGTTCCTCAAAAACGAAAATTATTCAGTTTTGAGGAATAGGGCCGACACGGCCATTCTCTCGGGTCACACAGAAGCTCTCCCCGGTGCAAGCCGAGGAGAGCTTCTGTTGTCATCGTTGTCTTTGAACGCGGATGTCTCGCGTTACAGTCCGCGAATTCGTACAGCCTCGGGCGGAAACTCTTGCTCGCCGGCATCGGTCTTGATGGTCGCGCGGCCCCAGATATCCAGGCCCGCAAACACACCGACCGCAAGCGGCAAACCGTTGGGCGACACCGCCGCAACTTGGCGGCCCAGCAGTGGCACCATGTCAAAGTACTCGCCCAGCACCGGGGCCAGCGGACCGGCAGCGCCCTGCGGCGTGTTGGCAACAACCGCCCAAGCGTCCACGCGGGCCAGCATGGCGGCGGCCAGCGCCTCGACCAGCGCTTCGTCAGCCACATCCACACCGAGCTCGCTCAACGCCGAACGCTCAATATCCACCGTCACGGCACCGAACATGCCCGCAGCACCGGCACCGCCGTTCACGGTAACACGCGCGAGCGACGTCTCAAACGCAGGCGCACCGCACACGATATCGCTCGGCCACTGGATACCCACCTTACCGGCAAGGCCCAACCCCGGCGTCGAAGCCGTGCCCACGAGCGCGTCCATCATGCCCATCGCGGCCACAAACGGCAGGCCGTGGAAGGCGTGCATATTCACATCCGGACGCACGACCAGCGAAAACGTCAGCGAAGCATCGCCCGCGCTCCATGCGCACCAGCCCGCGGACACGCCCTCGCGGCCCGCGTCTCGCGCCGCGTCGAGCTCGGTGCCAGCGGCAACAGCATTCATCTCGATCATCTACATACGCCCCAATTCGCCCACGATATGGCCCACGCGGTCCTCGGGCTCCTTGACCTCGACACCGTTGTAGCGGAAGAACCGCGCCGGGTCGTGCATCAAGTCCTCGAGCGGCACCAGCACAAAATCGCGCTCACCAATGAGCGGATGCGGCAGGCGCAGCTTTTTGCCGCCGTGGGTCTCGCCGTCCATCCACAGCAGGTCCAGGTCGATGGTGCGCGGGCCGTTGGCCTTGGCCTTCTTGGAGCGGTCACGCCCCAGCTCGGCCTCGATCTTCATGAGCTCATCGAGCAGCACCAACGGCGCCAGCTCGGTCTTGATCTCGATGACGGCGTTGGCAAACGCGTCCTGGCGCGTCTCGTAGGCCGGCTCGCTCTCGTAAATCTTGGAGGAGTTGGACACGCAGGTGAGTGGAATCTCGGCGATCATCTCGCGTGCGGCGCGGATGTTGTCGCAGCGATGCCCCAGGTTGGAGCCCACAGCCACAAACGCGCGGCGCGGCTGCGGCTTGGCAACCGCCCAGTAACCGTTCAGGAACTGCGCAAAACCCGCGGCGTCGTGCACGCGCACGATGTTGGCACCGGCCTGGATGGCGCCCAGGCACACGCCAAACGTAGCGGCATCGCGCTCGGCGGCCTCGGTCACACCCGAGACGGCGCCCACAAAGCGCTTGCGCGACACGGCGCACATGAGCGGATAGCCCAGTGACGCCATCTTGGCAGTCTCGCGCTGGATGACGATGTCCTCGTTAGCCGACTTACCAAAGCCCGGGCCAGGATCAATGCAGATGCGGTCGCGCGACACGCCGGCATGGATGAGCGTGCGGGCCTGGTCGGACAGAAAGCCCATGACGCGGCGCATGATGGGCGCCGAATCGGGCAGGGTGAAGCGGCGGAGCTGCGAGGTGGGCACGTAGGCTTCCTCGCGGCGGGCGCTGCGGCGCATCATGGCGGCCAGGCGGTCATTGGACTCCGATGCGGCCTCGGTGGCTGCGGGAGTGGCCTCGGGCGCGGGCGCGACGGTCTCGGCGGCAGTAGCCTGCTCGGCGGCCGGCGTCTCCTGCTCGCTTGAAGGCTCGGACGTGGGCTCCGGTTCGCCAAACGGCAACGAGGGCTGCACCACGCCGCCCGGAAGCTTGGCCTCCGGCTTAGGCTCGCCCAGCAACTTGCCGCGACGGCGGCGAGCCGGCTTCTCGGCCTCACGCGCGGCCTCGGCAGCCGCCTCGCGCGCCTTCTCGGCAACAAACGCCGCTGCCGAGGTATCGAGCTGCACCGTTGCGTGTGTGCGTGCGGGCGCGGCGACCTCGCCGGCATGCATCACGATGACGCCGCAGGTGCTCGTCTTAACAAACTCGACCATCTTGGGATCGGTGAAGCCGGTCACGTCATTGACGATCGAGGCGCCGCAGCGCACGGCCGCCTTGGCAACCGCCACATGACGCGTGTCGATCGAGACGATGGCGCCCTCCTTGGCCAGCGCGCGCACCACGGGCAGCACGCGGCGAGCCTCCTCGTCTGGGTTGACCGGGGTAAAGCCGGGGCGCGTGGACTCGCCGCCCACGTCGATGATGTCGGCGCCGGCGTCGAGCATCGCCAGGCCGTACTCGATGGCGGCATCCGGGTCGAAGTGCTCCCCGCCATCGCTAAACGAATCGGGCGTCACGTTGAGGACGCCCATGATGCGCGGACGGTCAAAGCTGAGCTCATACTTTCCGCACCGCCATGTCTTGCTGTCGTTCGCCATGAACATCCTCCTAAAATGCCCACGCCGCCGAGCTTGGGGAGCTGGCGGCGGGGTCGCTTTGCACTCAGTCTTTCTATTGTATCCGCGCACGCGGGCTAGAACGCAAACGCGGCAGCGATGTCGCAAGAAATCAGCAGGTCGGCATTTGCATCCTGATCGGTGGGAGCAAGATTGCAAATGGCCAGCGTATCGCCGGTAAAGTAACGCGTAAGGCCCGCCGCCGGATACACCACGAGCGAGGTCCCGCCCACAATGAGGGCATCGGCCGCGGCGATGGCGGCAACGGCGCCGGTCAGCACGTGCTCATCGAGCGGCTCCTCGTAGAGCACCACATCGGGCTTAATGCGCCCGCCACACGCGGGGCACACGGGCACGCCCGCGGCGTCCTCGTGCTCGCGCGAGCAAATCCACTCGGCGCTATAGACCGCGCCGCACGACTGGCAAATGTTGCGATGGACCGATCCGTGCAGCTCGAACACACGCTGCGAGCCCGCCATCTGATGCAGGCCGTCGATGTTTTGCGTTACCACGGCATCAAGCTTGCCGGCGCGTTCCAGCTCGGCCAGCTTGGTGTGGCAGCGGTTGGGCTTGGCGCCAAGCGCGATCATCTTGGTGCGGTAGAAGTCGAAGAACTCGGCCGGATGCGCCTCGTAAAAGCTATGCGAGAGCATGGTCTCGGGCGGGTAGGCAAACTGCTGGTGATATAGGCCGTCCACGCTGCGGAAATCGGGGATGCCACTCGCCGTGGAAACGCCCGCGCCGCCAAAGAAGACCACGCGCTTGTGGGTGCCGAACAACTCCGCCAGCGCGGCGGAGGCCTGTTTGGAGTCCGTTATCGCCTGCGTCATATGAGTCCTCCGTCCGTGTCTCCGGGACGGCGGCGTTCGCACTATC
>CAVEDI010000176.1:0-3602 GCA_963614405.1 Oscillospiraceae bacterium
CCCTCGTTTTGCAACTTCATCTCCTCGGAGGTAAAGCCCTCCTCCTTGACGCCGCCAATCTGCGGAATCAGGTTGCTCGCGAGCTGGGCGGCAAACGCGCGCGGCTCGGGAATCTCCTCGCCACGGCCCAGGGCGGCCAGCTGAGCCTCGAGCTCGGCCATACCGGGGGCGCCAGCACCCGAAGCCGCCTGGTACGTCGAGACGATCATGCGCTTCACGCCAGCGAGCTGATGCAGCGGCCACGTGGGAACCAGGCCGATAATGGTCGCGCAGTTGGGGTTGGCGATAAGGCCGTGATGCCACTTGATGTCGTCGGCATTGATCTCGGGCACAACCAGCGGCACCTCGGGATCCATGCGGAAGGCATGGCTGTTGTCGACCACGACGGCGCCGCGCTTGACGGCCTCGGGCAGTAGCTCCTTCGCGATGTCGTCGCCGGCAGCTCCAAGCACAATGTCACAGCCCTCAAAGGCCTCGGGACAAGCCTCTTCGATCACGATCTGCTCGCCACGGAACTCGACGGTCTTGCCCGCAGAACGCGCGCTCGCCAGCAGCTTGAGCTTGCCAACCGGGAACTCCTGCTCGTTGAGGCACTCGAGCATCTGGGTGCCCACGGCTCCCGTCGCGCCCAAAATAGCAACCGTGTACTGTTTCATGCTTCCCCCTTTAAAGGTTGTGGCTTTTGCCCGCACGCCAAGCAGGCCGATTATTGTTGCCAGTGTATACAAGAACGGGGCGGGCACGAAACCCGCCCCGTCGAAACGAAACCGAAACGAAACGCCCCGCCATAGATTTTTGAGGCAAGTCCAAAAATCTACTGGGATAGCAGCTACTTGTGGAGCGCGACCAGGACGGGATCGACCGGCGCGGGAGCCTCCAGGTCGGAGACCTTCACAATGCCGTTCTCGTCGGAGAAGGCACGGTAAATGGTCTGAATCGCCAGGTCAAAGTCCTTCTCCTCCACGCCGATGATGATGTTGATCTCGTCGCAGCTCTGTGAAATCATGCGCACGCTCACGCCGGCCTGACCAAGCATGCCAAACAGGTGGCCCGAGATGCCGGCACGACCACGCAGGTTGCGGCCAACGGTCGCGATGAGCGCCAGACCCTCAACGACCTCGATCTCAAGCGGCTCGACCTCCTGCTGAATGTCGCCCACGAGCGAGTACAGCGAGTCGTGCACATCCTGCTCCTGCACCACGGCGCCAAAGCGGTCGACACCGGTGGGCATGTGCTCGACGGAAACGTCATAGCGCTCGAAGACCGAAAGCGCGCGGCGCATAAAACCGACACGGGGTTTGGTGCGGTCGCGGGCAACGTTGATGGCGACAAAACCGCGCTTGCCGGTCACACCGGTAATGATGGGCTCCGCCTCGCCCTCATCAGCCGTCTCGCTAATGATGGTGCCGGGGTCCTGCGGCGCATTGGTGTTCTTGATGACCAGCGGAATACCCGCCTCGCGCACGGGGAACACGGCCTCCTCGTGCAGGACGCTTGCGCCCATGTACGAAAGCTCGCGCAGCTCCTCATAGGTAACGCGCGCAATGGGCTGAGCCTCGGGAACGATACGCGGATCGGCAGAATAGAAGCCCGAGACGTCGGTCCAGTTCTCGTACAGATCGGCGCCCAGGCACTTAGCCAAGATCGAGCCCGAGATATCGCCGCCACCACGGTCGAGCAGCTTGATCTGGCCCTCACGCGTCGCGCCGTAGAAACCGGGCATAACAAAGCCGCCCTGCTGACCGTACTCCTGCACCAGCTCGGAGGTGCGATTCATGCTGAGCGTACCGTCGTGATGGAACGCCACAACCGTCGCGGCGTCCAGGAACGGTAAGCCCAGGTACTCGGCCATCAGGCGGGCGGTAAAGTACTCGCCACGGCTCACAAGCTCCTCGGTGGAGTAGCCGCCCGAGCGGGCGCGCTCGGCAAAGGCCGCGAACTCCTCACGGATGGGATAGGTGAGCTCCAGCTCGTCAGCGATATCAAAATAGCGCTGGCCAATGTCCTCGAGTAGCTCCTCACACGACACGTGGTACTTAACGTGCGCATTGACCAGATAGAGCAGGTCGGTCACCTTGGTGTCGCCCTTAAAACGGCGACCGCAGGCAGAAACCACCACAAAACGGCGAGCCGGGTCGGCATCGACGATGGCCTTGATCTTCTTGAAGTGTTCGGCGTCGGCGACCGACGAGCCGCCAAACTTGGCAATCTTAATCATGGGCTGGAGGTTACCTTTCTAAAAGCCTCTGCGAACCTATTTTGCGTGCTCTGATACCATGGTTTCACCGATTGGGACCAAGGCATCCGAGGAGCAGTGTTATATGGGAACTTATCATAGTACACGAGGACGCACTTTATCGTGCTCAAGTAAGGTGGCAATCCGCACTGGCATCGCTCCCGACGGGGGTTTGTTTGTCTCGGACGAGCTCGGCACCCAGCAGGTCGATATCAGCTCGCTTGCAGCTAAATCGTACTTTGAAATCGCTCAAGATGTGTTGGGAATGTTACTGAATGATTACACGGCCGAAGAAATTTCGGCGTGTGTCGACGAGACATACCGCGGCACGTTCGCGAGTGAAGAGGTTACGCCGCTCGTCAAACTCGACGCAGCGCCGGGTGCTGACGCCCCTCAGACCTATGTGATGGAGCTCTTTGGCGGCCCCACAAGCGCCTTCAAGGACGTCGCCCTACAGATGCTCCCCCGCCTCATGGCCCGCACTTCCGCCAAGGACGGCGGCGCCGAGCGCATCATGATCGTCACCGCCACGTCAGGCGACACCGGCAAGGCCGCGCTCGCCGGTTTTGCCGACGCTCCGGGCACGGGCATCACCGTCTTTTATCCCGAGGGCAAGGTCAGCCGCGTCCAGAACCTGCAGATGTCCACTCAGGAGGGCGATAACGTCGCCGTCTGCGGAATCCGCGGCAACTTTGACGACGCCCAGAGTGCCGTCAAGCGTATCTTTGCCGATAAGGAGCTTGCCGAGCGCCTGGAGGCCGCCGGCACGGTGCTTTCGAGCGCCAACTCCATCAATGTCGGCCGTCTGGTACCGCAGGTCGTCTACTACTTTGCCGCCTATGCGCAGCTGCTGCGCGCCGGCGCTATCGAGGCCGGCGACGCCGTGGAGTTCTGCGTACCGACCGGCAACTTTGGCGATATCCTGGCCGGCTACTATGCCAAGCGTATGGGTCTGCCCGTCGCCAAGCTCATCGTCGCGAGCGACAAGAACAACGTGCTCGCCGACTTCTTGACCACCGGCGTCTACGACCGCAACCGTCCGTTCTTCACGACCATCTCGCCGTCGATGGACATCCTCATCAGCTCTAACCTGGAGCGCATGCTGTACTTCCTGTCCGATGGCGACTGCGAGCTTGTTGCCGGCCTTATGGAGCAGCTGGCACAGACTGGTCGCTACGAGGTTCCCGCCGACCTGCTGGCAAAGATTCAGAGCGTCTTTGGCTGCGGTTGGGCCAGCGAGGACGAGGTCCGCGCTGCCATCAAGAGCTGCTGGGGCGCGAACGGCTACGTGATCGACCCGCACACCGCTTGCGGCTATCACGTCTTTGAAAAGGTCGCTCCCGCCGAGGGCGCCAAGGCCCGCGTG
>CAVEDI010000177.1:0-11564 GCA_963614405.1 Oscillospiraceae bacterium
CGGAGAGCACTTAATGTGCTCTCCGTGCGAGCAGGACTGTCCGAGCAGGCAACCTAATGCCTTTCGGGCAGCCACGGACCAACTTACTTCAAACCACCGTTACGACAGCGCAATACCGCCGAGCCAGCCCCAACGCACGCCAGAGCCAGTACCATAAAAGCTAATAAACGAATCAAGCGACTTAGACGTAATGGCACCCTCGTTGCTCATAACGATGCCGCCGCCAACATAGATACCCACATGACCGTAGATAAGGCCCGGAGCACCCGTGCCGCTGTGCGAGGAATCAGCCACGATCATGCCCACCTGCAGCGCCGAGCGGTCGGAGCTATAGCACCATGCGTTAAACATATCGCAGGCGTTGCCGCCAAAGTAGCCAACGCCGGCGTTACGGAAGACATTGGTAACCCACGCCGCGCACCAGTTCTGACCCGGCGAAGGCGTGGAGTAGCACGCGTTGACGACGGCCTGCTGCTTGCCCGAGCCGGCATTCTGCTGCGGAGTTCCGGGCGCGTACGATCCACCACCCGAGCTCGAACCACCCGAGTAGGAATTGTTCTTGTTCGCGGCAGCCGCGGCAGCGGCAGCCTTCCTAGCGGCCTCCTCAGCCTGGGCAGCAGCGAGGATCTCGGAATCGCGCTGAGCCATGAGCTCCTTGACGTCGTCGGAAAGACCGTTCAGCACGGTCTGGACTTCTTGCTGCTTGGCCTGCATGTCCTGCATCTGGGCAGTCTGCTGGTCCTTGAGCTTCTCTAAGTCGGCCTTCTGCGACTCGAGCTCGGTCTTTTGCGCATCGAGCTCTTCCTGGATGGTCTGAATGTCCTCGATGGCGTCGCGGTCGCTCTTGTTGATCTTCTCAACGTAATGCGCGTTGGCGACGAGTTCCTCAAACGAGCCAGAGGCCAGCAGCAGCGACAGGATGTTCGTGCCGCCGGACTTGTAGCTGGCGGCCACGCGATCGGAAAGGTCGTTGCGCTTCTTCTTGAGCTCGGCCTTCTTTTCATCGATCTGGGCCTGCGTGTCGTCAATCTTGCCCTGGACATTCTCGATGTCGTTGAGGGTCTGGGCATTCTTGTTGGCCAGCGCCGCATACTCATTTGCGATGCTGTCGAGCTGGGCCTGAACCTCGTCGAGCTGGGCCTGGGCGGCATTCAGTTTATCGGTGGTTTCTTTGGAAGCCTCCGCCGCATGGGCGCGAGCGGGCAGGCCAAAAAGAACTGCCGCAGAAGCGGCGCCGAACAGGGCCTTGAGGGCAGTGCGGCGCGAGAGCTCCTGGGAAAGGATGGAATCGCTGTTTGGTGACATATGTACTCCGTTACATGCTTATTTATATGTCGCTCAACTCATACATATTAGCGTACATATGGCGCGTCCCAACGATTTCCACGAACGGCAGGAAACTACAAGGTCAGCGGCTCGTAAGCAAATGTCAAAGATCAGGTTATGCGTACGCAAGCTCTTCTATGAGTACGTTAGCACAATCCTCTGCTTTTCCTACAGCGCACGATTTGGGCGTCCCTGCCTGCGCTATACTCCCCTGAAGAAGTGTTCCTGATTCGATAGGAGACTACATGTCCAAAGCACTCGACCCCAAAGACACCTGCGTCCTCGTTACCGGTGGCGCCGGCTTTATCGGCTCGCACACCGTCGTTCAGCTGCTCGAGGGTGGCTACCAGGTCGTCATCGTCGATGATCTCTCCAACTCCAGCGCCGTCGCCGTCGACCGCGTCAAGACCATCGTGGGCGACGAGGCCGCCAAGAACCTCACCTTCTACGAAGCCAACGTGCTCGACCGCGATGCGATGAACAAGATCTTCGATACCCATCAGATCGACCGCGTCATCCACTTTGCCGGCTTTAAGGCCGTCGGCGAGTCGGTGAGCAAGCCCGTCGAGTACTACCACAACAACATCGAGAACACCCTGGTGCTCATCGACGTCATGCGCAACCATGGCTGCAAGTCCATCATCTTCTCGAGCTCCTCGACCGTCTACGGCGACCCGGACAACCCGCCCGTCACCGAGGAGGATCCTAAGAAGCCCGCGACCAACCCCTATGGTTGGACCAAGTGGATGATCGAGCAGATCCTTATGGACGTCCACACCGCCGACCCCGAGTGGGACGTCGTGCTACTCCGTTATTTCAACCCCATCGGCGCCCATCCCTCGGGTCTGATCGGCGAGGACCCCAACGGCATCCCCAACAACCTGGTGCCCTATGTCGCCCAGGTCGCCGTGGGCAAGCTCGAGGCCGTTCAGGTCTTTGGCAACGACTACCCCACCCCCGACGGCACCGGCGTGCGCGACTACATCCACGTGTGCGATCTGGCCTCTGGTCACGTTGCCGCCCTTAACTGGATGAACGGCAAAACCGGCGTCGAGATCTTTAACCTGGGCACCGGCACCGGCACCTCGGTACTCGAGGTCGTCGCCGCCTTCTCCAAGGCTTGTGGCAAGGAGCTGCCCTACGTGATCCGCGAGCGCCGCGCCGGCGACATCGCTGCCAACTGGTGCGATGCCTCCAAGGCCGAGCGTATGATGGGCTGGAAGGCCCAGTACGACATCGCGGACATGTGCCGCGATAGCTGGAACTGGCAGAGCCACAACCCCAACGGCTTCGCCGACGCCGAGTAGCAAAAACCTACATACCGCTCTTGCCCCGATCTCACGTTGTGAGGTCGGGGCTTTTTCATGGCATGTAACCATTCGCCGAAAATCGACCAACTTTTTTATCTTGCCTGTACATGTTTAAACAACATGTTTTACAATAGGCGTATCGAATCAGAACATCGGAGGCGGACTGCACACCCATCGGCAGGCCGACCCCACAACAAGAAGGTTGGTGAGCGCATTCATGGAGCGTGCAAGCGGCGTCCTCATGCCCGTCTCATCTCTGCCCGGACCATACGGAATCGGCGGCTTTGGCTGGAATGCCTACGACTTCGTCGATTTTCTCGCCTCGTGCAAACAACATTACTGGCAGATTCTGCCCCTTACGACGACCAGCTATGGCGATTCGCCCTATCAGTCGTTCTCGGCCCGCGCAGGCAACCCCAACTTTATCGACTTTGCCGAGCTTATCGAGGCAGGGTATCTGGAGCAGCGCGATATCGATGGCGTGTATCTGGGATCCGACCCCAGCAATGTCGACTACGGTGCCATCTTTGGTGGCCGCCGTCAGATTCTCGACCGCGCCGCTGAGCGCTTTGCTGCCGACAAGCCGGCCGATTTCGATGACTTTATCCAGGCCAACGAGGACTGGCTCATCCCCTACTGTGAGTTCATGACCGTCAAAGAGGAGTGCGGTCTCAAGGCGTTTTGGGAGTGGCCCGCGGAGCTCCGCACCCGCGGCGAGGCTTCCGCCAAGGTCTGCGCCGACCATCCGGCGCGTATGCTCTACCACCAGATGACGCAGTACTTCTTCGATCGCCAGTGGAGCCGCCTCAAGGCCTATGCCAACGAGCGCGACATTCTCATCATCGGCGACCTGCCCATCTATGTCTCGCGTGACTCCGTCGAGATGTGGGCGACGCCTGAGCTCTTTAAGATCGATGCCGCCGGCAATCCCGTGAGCGTCGCCGGCACGCCGCCCGACCAGTTCTCGGCCACCGGCCAGTACTGGGGCAACCCCATCTACGACTGGGACGCCATGGAGTCCGACGGCTTCTCCTGGTGGGAGGGCCGCATCCGTGCCGCACTCGACATGTACGACGTCATCCGCCTGGATCACTTCCGCGGCTTCGAGGCCTATTGGGAGGTGCCGTTCTCCTCGCCCGATTCGTCCTACGGTTCGTGGACGCAGGGGCCCGGCCTCAAGTTCTTCAAGACGCTCGAGGAAAAGCTCGGCACGCTGCCCATCATCGCCGAGGACCTGGGCTTCCTCACCCCCGGCGTCATCGACATGCGCGACAACTCGGGCTTCCCCGGCATGAAGATCCTGCAGTTTGCCTTTGAGGGCACCAACTCGTACTACCTGCCGCATAACTACATCGCCAACACCGTCGCCTATGTGGGCACCCACGACAACGAGACGGCGCGCGGTTGGTTTGAGGGAACGGCCACCTCGCGTCAGCGCGAGCAGGCAGCCCTGTACACCCATCAGCAGGCCGGCGAACCCATGGCAGATGCACTCAACCGCACCATCGCCGCCAGCGTGAGCGACACGTGCATCTACACCATGCAGGACCTGCTCAACTTGGGCAACGAGGCGCGCATCAACACCCCTGCCACGCTGGGCGGCAACTGGACCTGGCGCATGCTCGACGGCGCCATCACCCGCGAGCTCGAGCACAAACTCACCGACTGGACCGAGACCTACTTCCGCATCCCGTCGGAAGCCGAAATCGAGCTTCCTCAATAGGAGCCACCGCGCCCGACCCCTCCCCACCGTGCGGACGCGTTTGCTTTTCCCGCGCGAGGCCACCCCAATCCCCTCGCGCGGGCTTCTTATGAATTGCAGACATGAAACAACCCATCACAGGAGAAAACATGCCCCGAATTAACCTCATGGAACTCGCCGAGCAGTCTTTTGGCACCTCGCTCGAGCAGCTCGACGACCGTCGCATTTACAAGCTGCTGGTCAAACTCGTGCAGGAGCGCTCCGCCGCCCGCCCGCTCAACAACGGCAAGAAAAAGCTCTATTACATTTCCGCCGAATTTTTGATCGGCAAGCTGCTCATCAACAACATGATCGACCTCGGCATCTACGACGAGGTTAAGGACCAGCTCACCGCCGCAGGCCACGACCTCAACAAGATCGAGGAGTTCGAGGTCGAGCCGTCGCTCGGCAACGGCGGCCTGGGCCGCTTGGCCGCATGCTTCCTGGATTCCATCGCCACGCTGGGCTTGACCGGCGATGGCGTGGGCCTCAACTATCACTACGGTCTGTTCCGTCAGCGCTTTGTCGACAACCAGCAGAAGGCCGTCCCCGACGAGTGGCTCGGTGAGCAGGACATCCTAGTCGACGATGACCACTCCTACACCGTCGAGTTCGGCGATTTTGCCGTTACTTCCAAGCTCGTCAACATCGATGTGCCCGGTTACGGCCAGCCCACCAAGAACCGCCTGCGCCTGTTCGACCTTGCGAGCGTCGACGACGGCCTGGTCCCCGGCAGCTCCATCGACTTCGACAAGACCGAGATCGCCAAGAACCTCACCTTGTTCCTCTACCCCGACGATTCCGACGAGCAGGGCCGCCTACTTCGCATCTATCAGGAGTACTTCATGGTGAGCAACGCCGCCCAGCTCCTGATCGACGAGGCCGTCGAGCGCGGCAGCAACCTGCACGATCTGGCCGACTACGCCGTGGTCCAAATTAACGACACGCACCCCACCATGGTCATCCCCGAGCTCATTCGCCTGCTCACCGCCGAGCATGGCATCGAGTTTGACGAGGCCGTGACCATCGTACGCTCCATGGTCGCCTACACTAACCACACGATTCTTGCCGAGGCGCTCGAGAAGTGGCCACTCGCCAGCCTGCAGAAGGTCTCCCCTGCCATCGCCGACATTATCGTCAAGCTCGATGAGATCGCGAAGGCCGAGCACGATGACCCGCGCGTCGCCATCATCGACGAGCACGACACCGTCCACATGGCCCACATGGACATCCACTTTGGCTTCTCCATCAACGGCGTAGCCGCCCTCCACACCAAGATCCTGGAGGACACCGAGCTTCATCCGTTCTACGAGATCTATCCCAAGAAGTTCTCCAACAAGACCAACGGCATCACCTTCCGCCGCTGGATCCATGGGGCCAACCCCGCGCTCGCCAGCCTGCTCGACGATGTGATCGGCACCAACTGGCGCAGCACCGGCGATCTGAGCAAACTCGCCAAGTTCGCCGACGACAAGGACGTTCTTGAGCGCCTGGCCGCCACCAAGGTCGAGGCCAAGGCCATCATGCGCCAGTTCATGGCGCTCGAGCAGGGCGTGACCATTCCCTCCAACGCCATCATCGACGTCCAGGTCAAGCGCATCCACGAGTACAAGCGTCAGCAGATGCTCGCGCTCTACATCATCTGGAAGTACCTCGATATCAAGAACGGCAACAGACCTAAGCACCCCGTCACCATCATCTTTGGCGGCAAGGCGGCGCCTGCCTACACTATCGCGCAGGACATCATCCATCTGATCTTGACGCTGTCGCAGTGGATTGCAAACGACCCCGACGTGGCTCCCTACCTGCAGGTTGTCATGATCGAGAACTACAACGTCACCGCCGCCGAGCGCGTGATCCCCGCCGCTGACATCTCCGAGCAGATTAGCCTGGCCTCCAAGGAGGCGAGCGGCACATCCAACATGAAGTTCATGCTCAACGGCGCCCTAACCCTGTGCACGCTCGACGGCGCCAACGTGGAGATTGCCGAGCTCGTGGGCGACGAGAACATCTATACCTTTGGTGCCTCGTCCAAACAGGTCGAGCAGCTCTACGCCGACGGCACCTATGACGCCGGTGTGCTCTACCGCAAGCCCGGTATCAAGCTGCTGTTGGACTTTATCACCAACCCCGCCTTTATGGCGACCGGCAACGCCGAGCGCCTGCAGCGCCTGCACGATGACATTAAGGGCAAGGACTGGTTTATGGCCCTGCTCGACATTGAGGAGTATATCCAGACCAAGGAGCGCGTGCTGGCCGACTATGAGGACCAGGACGCCTGGATGCGCAAGGCGCTCATCAATATCGCCAACGCCGGCACCTTCTCGTCCGACCGCACCATCTCCCAGTACAACGACGAGATTTGGCACCTGAGCTAATTTCGTTTCCTTTACCCATCCTCTTGAAAGCGGAGTCGTGGCAACGCGGCTCCGCTTTTTGTGCCCGCACGCTACCCTGTGACCCGACTCGACCGAAGAATCTCGATCTGTAACAGCTGCTCGGTAAAAACGGCCCCAGCTGTTACAGATTGAGACATACCGGCCCCTCCCCTTGGGTTTATCTCGATCTGTAACATCTAGCAGCTGAAATTCACCTTTGGTGTTACAGATTTAGATGAAATGGTTAGCTCAGCGGAACCGTCTCGATCTGTAACATCTAACGTCCGAAATCAGCCTCACCCGTTACAGATCGAGACAAACAACCGGTCAGACAGCCCCAACACAAAGAAAGGCTCCCCTCTCGCCCAGTGGACGGGAGGGGAGCCTTATATGTGACCGCGGCAAAAGGATGGCAATACCGCAGTCGCCCAAAGGGAGGGCCTGGATGCACCGGGCCTAGATAAGGTTCTTGCCAGATACCTTATCGAAGAGATGGGTCGCGTTCTTCTCGAACTTGAACCAGATGGTGTCGCCAGCCTTGAGCGCGCCCTTGGCCTCGAGGTCGACGACGGGGATAATCAGAACAAACTGGCCGTCGGGAGCGGTCACGTGGACATGCTCGGTCGAGCCCATGAGCTCGGTCACCTCGACGGTGCCCTGGAGCGCACCCTCCTCGTCCTTGTCGGCAAGCAGGATCTGCTCGGGACGCACGCCGGCCGTAATCTCCTTCACGTCGCCGCCGTCCCAGTTGAGGGCAAGCTGAGCGCAAGTCTCGGGGGCGAGTGCCACGTTCATATCCTCGGTCTTGACGGTAAAGCCGTTGCCCGAGCGCACCAGCTGGGCATCGAAGAAGTTCATCTGCGGCACGCCGATGAAGCCGGCGACGAAGATGTTCGCGGGATGGTTGAAGACCTCCTGCGGCGTGGCGATCTGCTGGACGACGCCGTCCTTCATGACCACGATACGGTCGCCAAGGGTCATGGCCTCGGTCTGGTCGTGAGTAACATAAATGAACGTGCCCTTGATCTCGTGGCGCAGCTTAATGAGCTCGGCACGCATCTGATTACGAAGCTTGGCGTCCAGGTTGGACAGCGGCTCGTCCATCAGGAAGACCTTGGGGTCACGCACGATGGCGCGGCCGATAGCGACACGCTGGCGCTGGCCGCCGGAGAGCGCCTTGGGCTTACGGTCGAGGTACTCGGTAATGCCCAGAATCTCGGCAGCAGAGCGAACCTTGCGGTCGATCTCGTCCTTGGGAACCTTCTTGAGCTCGAGCGTAAATGCCATGTTCTCGTACACCGTCATATTGGGGTACAGAGCGTAGCTCTGGAACACCATGGCGATGTCGCGGTCCTTGGGCGCCACGTCGTTGACACGCTTGCCGTCGATGAGCACATCGCCCGAGGTAATGTCCTCCAGGCCGGCGACCATGCGCATCGTCGTGGACTTACCGCAGCCAGAGGGGCCAACGAGGACGACGAACTCCTGGTCGTGAACGGTGAGGTTGAAGTCCTCTACAGCAAGCACACCGTCCTCGGTAACCTTGAGGTTGTGCTTCTTCTCCTCGGTCTTCTTCTTTTTGCCAAAGAAGCCCTTCTTTTTTGACTCGTTGTTGGGATACACCTTCTGAACATGTTTGAGAACGATCTCGGCCATGTCTCTACCTTTCGATATGCGGCGCCGCGCTGAGGGGCGCCGCAGAAACTTGCAAAACAGTTACGGCATCAGCCCTTGACGGCACCTGCCACCACGCCGTCGATGATGTACTTCTGACAGAGGATGTACATGATAACGATGGGGATAACGACCATCATGATGCAGGCCATCATGGGGCCGAGCTCGACGTGGCCGTAGCCGCCGCGGAAGTACTGGATCAAGATAGGAATGGTCTTGTACTTGGTGGAGTCGAGCGTAAGGTAGGGCAGCAGATAGTCGTTCCAGACCCACATGGTCTCGAGAATGCCGACCGAAAGATAGGTGGGCTTCATGATGGGAAGGACGATCTTAAAGAACACCTGGACCGGGTTGCAGCCATCAATCATGGCCGCCTCCTCGATCTCGAGCGGGATGTTCTTTACAAAACCGGCGAACATAAAGACCGCCAGGCCCGCGCCAAAGCCGAGGTAGATAAAGCAGATGTTGAACGGCGTGTTGAAGCCGATGCGGTCCGCCAAATTGGACAGCGTGAACATGAGCATCTGGAAGGGCACGACCATCGAGAACACGAACAGGTAATAGAAGAAGTTCGAGATCTTGTTGTTGACACGAACCACGTACCAAGCGCACATGGAGCAGCACACCAAGATCAGCACGACCGACGTGACCGTGATGATGAGCGAGTACATAAATGCCGAGGCAAAGCCCTGCTCGTTAAGGGCGTGCATGTAGTTTGCGAGGCCGTTGAACGTCTCGGGCGTGAGAAGATCGAATGCCGTGGTGGTGCTGATTGCGGTCGCTTTCTTAAAAGAATTAAGCGCAATCATGAACACGGGGTAGATCCACGCGAGCGACAGGATCGTAAAGAAAATCGAGAGCGCGCGGTTGATAACCTTATCGCGTTTCATTACTGCTGCACCTCCTTGGACCTCGTGGCCTTAAGCTGGATCATGGAGATGGCCACGACCAGGATGCAGAAGATAACCGCCTTGGCCTGACCAATGCCCTGCCATGCGATACCGGCACGCGAATAGAACGTGTTGTAGATGTTCAGGGCGAGCATCTCGGTGGAGTGCGCGGGGGCGCCGCCGGTAAGGGCGAGGTTCTGGTCGAACAGCTTAAAGCCGTTGGTGATGGACAGGAACAGGCAGATGGTGATGGTCGGCATCAGGTTAGGGATCTTAACCTTCCAAAACGTCTGCCATGCCGTAGCGCCGTCGACCTTGGCGGCCTCGATGTAGTCGGACGGAATGGACTGCAGACCAGCGATGTAGATGATCATCATGTAGCCGACCTGCTGCCACAGGGTCAGGATGATAAGGCCCCAGAAGCCAGCGGCAGAGTTAAGAGCGATGAGCTGGGCGCCCACGTTGGAGAGCAGGCAGTTGATCAGAATCTGCCAAATGTAGCCCAGCACGATGCCGCCGATCAGGTTAGGCATAAAGAAGATCGTACGGAAGATGTTGGTGCCTTTGAGCGCCTTGCGGGTGAGCGCCTGCGCAATGGCCAGGGCGATCACGTTGATGAGCACCGTCGACAGGAAGGCAAACGCCACGGTAAAGAAGAACGACGTGGAGAACTGCGGATCGGACAGCGCGCGCACGTAGTTCTCGATACCGACAAAGTGCGCGTTACTAATGATAATAAACTGGCAGAACGAGAGATAGAAGCCCTGGATAAAAGGGATCACGAACCCGATCATAAACGCCAGGCACGTGGGCAGCATAAAGAGCGGCCACCAGCGCTTGAGTGCTTTGCCCATAAAAGGGTCCTTTCAATATGCAGGGGGCGGGCAAACCAACGTCTGCCCGCCCCCTGTCGCTAATCAGATAGCTTGGGCAGCAACTGCTTACTCGGAAGCGGCCTTCTCGGTCTTCCAACCATCGACGAAGGCGTTCTTGACGCCGTCCCACTTGCTGTTATCGGCAGCGTAGGCAATCAGAGCCTGCTTGAGGTTCTTCTTCCACTCCTCGGAGGGAATGTAGACGAAGTCCCAAGCGACGGTCTTCTTGCCGTCCTTGGCCATGGCAACGGCCTGCTGCGAGAAGACGTTGGTGGTCTCCTTGGCGCTCTTGAACGGAGCGGTCAGACCCATCTTGTCGGCGATGATGCTGGTCGGGGTGTCAGCGGTGACGCACCAATACATGAAGTCCTCGGTGGCCTTCTGGGCATCCTCGGAAGCCTGGGAACTGACGCACCAGTAGTTCTCGCCGCCGGAGCACAGGCCCTGGTTCTCCTCGCCGTCAACACCGATGTAGATCGGCATCATGCCAATCTGATCGTCGGTCATGCCGGCCTTGACGAGGTCAGAGTAGGCCCAAGAGCCGTTCTGGTAGAAGACGGCCTTGCCGGTTGCGAACTCGTTGGTGGCGTCGTCGCCGGTCTTGGAAGCAAGCTGCGAAGGATCGCAGGTGGAGTCGGTGATGTACAGGTCGAAGATCTGCTTGTAGTTGTCGAGGAACTCACCCTTGATCTCGTCGTCCTCCTGGTTGTGCTCCTTCTCAAACTCGTAGTAGAGCGGCATGTTGGCAAGGTGGGTGGTGTAGCGCCAGCTGGAGGAGTCGTCCATGCCGGCGGAAGTGAAGGCACCCTCGACACCAAGCTCGTCCTTGCGGGCCTGGATGTCATCGGCACAAGCCTTCAGCTTGTCGAAGGAGTTGATGTCCTCGGCCTTGTAGCCAGCCTTCTCGAGCAGCTGCTTGTTGTAAATAATGCCGAAGCTCTCCTGAACCCAGTCGATGCACACATCCTTGCCGTCGGACTGCAGAGCCAGGGAGTCATCAATGAGCTCACCGCGGAGCTTGGTATCGGACAGGTCGGCGCAGTAATCCTTCCAGTTCTTAAGACCGGTGGGGCCGTTGACCTGGAACAGGGTCGGAGCGGAGCTCTTGGACATCTCGGACTTAAGCTTCTCCTCGTAGGTGTTGGAAGCGGCGGTCACGATCTTGACCTCGACGCCCTTCTCCTTCTTATAGGCCTTGGCGATCTCCTTCCACTCCTTGTCGACCTCGGGCTTGAATTGGAGGAAGTAGACCTCGGCAGCGTCACCAGAAGCAGAGGAGCCGGAGCCGGCAGAACCACCGCAACCTACGAGGCCCAGACCAAGAACTGCAGCCGCGGAACCAGCAAAGCCCAGGAACTGCCTTCTGCTCA
>CAVEDI010000178.1:0-2324 GCA_963614405.1 Oscillospiraceae bacterium
AGCAAAAGCTCACCATCCATGGTGCCACCCACGCCAAGAGCGCGCAGGTCGACCCCGAGCTCTACTGGAATACGGTCGACGACTTCCTCGACGAGTATTTTTAGGCAAATAGTACGGTTTACTGGTCTATCTGACCCCCTAGCACTTCCGAAAAGCCGCCCGTGGGCACTGTGCTCACGGGCGGCTTTTACTAACAGTTGTGCTACAAAGGCGCTTGTTTTGTCTAATAGCTAGGTGCTACTTGACCTCGATGAGCTCATACTCGCTCGTGCCCAGGCCGATCTTCTCGGCATGCGCGATGCACACGCGCCAGTCGGTGTCGGGATGCGTAATGCAGAAGGGGTCGTGCGCCTGCTCGCCCTCCAGATGCTCGTGGTTATGCTCCATCTTGGCCGCGCTATCGGTGAGCTCGGTGTTGGGCAGCGGCTCAGACGCCATGACGGCGTCGGCGCAGGCCTGGTCGATGGCGACCGGGTCGAAGCTCGCGAACATGCCGATATCGTTGACGATAGGCGTATCGTTTTCGGGATGGCAGTCGCAGTTGGGACTGATGTCCATGGCAAGCGAGATGTGGAAGCTCGGGCGGCCGTCGACGACGGCCTTGGTGTACTCGGCGATCTTGCAGTTGAGCACGTCGGCCGCGGCCTCATAGCCGGGCTTGATGCAGTCCTGGTTGCATGCCGCAATGCAGCGTCCGCAGCCCACGCAGCGATCGTGGTCGATGGCAGCCACGTGCACCGTGCGAGTAGCGCCGCTGGCAAGCTCGCGCTCGCGGGTGCCGTCGAACGAGATAGCGTTGTGCGCGCAGATCTTTTCGCAGGCATGGCAGCCAACGCAGTGCTCGGTCGCGACGTTCGGCTTGCCGGCGGCATGCTGCTCCATCTTGCCGGCACGGCTGCCGCCTCCCATGCCCAGGTTCTTCATGGCGCCGCCAAAACCGGCCTGCTCATGGCCCTTAAAGTGAGTGAGGCTGATCACAATGTCGGCATCCATGAGCGCCTGACCGATCTTGGCCTCGCGCACGTACTCGCCGCCCTCGACCGGGACGAGCGCCTCGTCGGTACCCTTGAGGCCGTCGGCGATGATGATCTGGCAACCCGTAGCATACGGGGTAAAGCCGTTCTGGTAGGCGGTATCGATGTGCTCGAGTGCGTTTTTGCGGCTACCGACATAGAGCGTATTGCAGTCGGTGAGGAAGGGCTTGCCGCCCAGCTCCTTCACGACGTCGGCGACGGCGCGGGCGTAGTTGGGGCGCAAAAAGCTCAGGTTGCCCAGCTCGCCAAAGTGAATCTTAATGGCGACGAACTTGTTCTCGAAGTCGATCTGTTCGATACCGGCGTGACGGATGAGGCGCTTGAGCTTGTCGAGCTGGCTCTCGCGAGCATGCGTACGCAGGTTGGTGAAGTACACCTTGGCGGGTGCTGCGGGTGCAGTTGCGGTCATAGATATATCCCCTCGGTCTATATGGCATTACAGACATAGAGGATGGTACCAGTTAAAGCAGAGTTAAAGTCAAGTACGGCACCTAGTCATTGGGGATGTTCTTAAATGAGTAGTCGCAAGGGACACTCTTTCGCCACCCGGCAGTTGGGGACAGTCCCCAAGTGCCGGCAGCTAGGGACAGTCCTTTCCAGCCGGCCGGCGAGCCGGCAAGTCAGCAAAGACTGTCCCCGATGACCAGTCGTTTAAGAGCGTCCCCAATGACCAATAAGGGACTACTCCTGCACCTTGAGGGCCTCGGCCAGGCTGACGCGCTTGATGGAGCGCGTGTGCAGCAGCGCCACGACCAGGTAGGTTGCAAAGCCGATTCCTGCGCACGCCGCCATGGACCAAGCGGGCACGTAGATCTCGATATTGCCGTTGTAGGCGAGCAACATCGAGCGGAAGATGGCCGTGAGCGAGCCAATAATGACCGGCAGGCTCAGCACGAGTGACGCTGCCACGCACAACGTGATCGAGCGGATGTACAGATGCGAAATCTCGCTATCGCGATAGCCAAAGACTTTCATGTAGCTGATCGAACGGGCGCTGTGGTCGATCACAGCCTTGGTCAGCAGGTACATAAACAGCAGGAAGATAAACACCGCGAGCCCAATCATCATGCCGATCATTTTGCTCATCATGCCGATGAACTGGTCGCCCACGGCGCGCATGTCATCGGGCGTGGTGTCGCCGGCAAAGTAGCGCGCGTCGAGGTCGAGCTTCTCGTCGCTCACATAGCCGTTAAAGTAGGCGGCGTCGTTGTCGAACAGCTCGTTAAAGTCTTCGATACTCATATAGATATTCATGTCCGACTTGGAGCCCCAGGCACAGTCCTTGCCCGC
>CAVEDI010000179.1:0-2764 GCA_963614405.1 Oscillospiraceae bacterium
AAGACATGGGCAGCGACGAGGAGTTTGAGCAGACGCGCAACCGCCTGTTCGACGACATGCGCGACGAGCTGCTCAAGATTGTTCGCGTCGATGCACTTGCCGTCGATGCGCAGTTGCTCGCCATCATCCTGGCGGACACGCCCGTCGATGCCTGCCTGGGCGACCTGATGAAGCTCGAGGCGAGCACGGCCGACTACCTGCAACAGAGCGTGCCCGGGTTTGATATGGAGGCCCCCCACTACTGGGCTAATAATGTTTTGGCCGATGGTGTCACCGCAGCAGACCTTACCGTGAGCGAGCCGGCGCTTATCGGCTGGCTTCACACGCTCGAGGCCATCTCGCAGCTGTGCATGGCGAGCGCTCGTTACCGTGCTGCTGCCAACTAC
The DNA here is from genome assembly GCA_963614405.1 of Oscillospiraceae bacterium. Lineage (GTDB taxonomy): Bacteria > Actinomycetota > Coriobacteriia > Coriobacteriales > Coriobacteriaceae > Collinsella. Next base: position 387 of record CAVEDI010000179.1, read on the forward strand.
GCCCGCCGCGTCCTTAAGGCAGAAGGTTATCCCACCCGAGCTGCCGGCACCGTGCTGCTTGCCCTCGCCCGCTTGGAAGACCAGGACGGCTTTTTTGCCCTGGCACATCAGCTTGAGGAACAGATGGGGGCAGATGCACTCGAGAACTCCCCCTGGTACCTGCTCGCCCGCACGATTCTGCTGTTCAAAACAAACAAGATGCGTCCGGCGACACGTGCACTGCGCGAGTTTGCCAACCGTTGCGAGGGCGGCGCGTTCTTCTTGCTGAACCCCATGTACCAGACGCCGTACCTTCCCTGCCGACCCGAGCCACGCGACCCCTGGGACCTCTCGCACCAGGCGGTTTGGGAAGCCGACGGCATTATCTCGGACACCCCCGACTTTGCCCCCTGGGCCAACGCCTGCGAAGATGTATCGCAGCTTGCCCAGGAATTTGCGCGCCGCTACGGCTTTTAGCGACGCGATCGCCCCGACCATGTCGTTTACGTTAGGAACGATTTCATGAACCTCCGCTCATCTCTCGCCTGTACCTCGAGCGATATCGCCCGCTGGGGACTGCGCTCTGTCCTCAAGCGCCAGGGTGGCGTGCTTCCCGGCCGCATCGCCATGAAGATCGACCCCGAGCTGCTAAGCGACCTCGCGAGCCTGGTCGACCGCAGCGTGGTGATCACCGGCACCAATGGCAAGACCACCACCTCCAACCTCATCGCCGACGCCGTTGCCGCCAGCGGCGCCACCGTGGTATGCAACCGCGCCGGCAACAACATGGAGCCGGGCGTGGTGGGCGCACTGCTCGAAGCGCGCAGCGATCTTAGGCGTGTCGACAGCGGCAAGCGCGTAGGCGTTTTTGAGTGCGACGAGCTCTACACGGTGCGCGTCTTGCCCAAGCTCAAGCCGACCTACTTTGTGCTGCTCAACCTGTTCCGTGACCAGCTAGACCGCTACGGCGAGATCGACCATACCCAAGACGTCATCGCCCATGCGTTGGAGCTCTCTCCGGCAACAACGCTCATCTACAACGCAGACGACCCGCTGTGTGCCGCAATCGCCGCGCGCGTTCCCAATGCAAGCATCGCCTTTGGCATCGACGGCGCCACCAACACCGAGTCCGACCGCATTAGCGACTCGCGTTTTTGCTCACAGTGCAACGCACCGCTGGAGTACGACTACGTGCAGTACGGACAGCTTGGCGCATACCATTGTCCTTCGTGCGGCTGGGCCCGCCCCGGGCTTGTCCGTCGCGTGACGGGCGTGGAGCTCGGCTGCGACGGCTACGGCTTTGACCTGAACTTTGGACCCGATATCGACGCACCCGCAACGCACATCGCCACGCGCTACAACGGCCTGTACATGGTCTACAACGTTGCCGCCGCCTTCTTTGCGGCGCGCGAGCTGGGCGTAGACGCGGCGCATCTGCAGCCCACGCTCGACGCCTACGTGCCAGCAGGTGGTCGCATGGGCCGTTGGAATATCGCCGGCCGTACCGTCGAGGCCAATCTGGCCAAAAATCCCGTGGGCTTCGATCGGCAAATCCAGTCCATCAAGACGGCAGGCGGCAGGCTCTGCGCCTTTTTCCTGAACGACAACGATGCCGACGGCCACGATGTATCGTGGATCTACGACGTCGACTTTGAGCGCATCGCCAACACGCCGGGACTTGTCGCCTTTGCCGGCGGCACGCGCGCACACGACATGCAGGTGCGCCTCAAGTACGCCGGCATCGATGCCGCGATTATCTCGGACGTCGCGCAGGCAATTGGCGCCGTGGCAGGTGAGGAGGCTGGCGACACTTTCTATGCCGTCGCCAACTACACGGCCTTTCCGCCGCTGGTCAAGGAGCTCGATGGGCTCAAAGACACCGATGCGGCTACGGTTGCCGCCCACGCTGCAACGTGCGCCGATGGCAGCGCCGTCCCCGTCGGCGTCGCGCCGGTCGAGCTCTCGCGCCCGCTGCGCATCGTCTACCTGTATCCCGATGCCCTCAACCTCTATGGCGACGGCGGCAATGTCATCGCCCTCGAGCGCCGCTGCGCCTGGCGCGGCATTCCCGTGCGCGTGGACGAGGTCCGCATGGGCGAGGCGCTCGATCTCACCGACGCCGATATCGTCATGATGGGCGGAGGCTCCGACCGCGACCAGCTGGCCGTGGCGCACGAGCTGCTCGCTCAAAAAGACAAGGTTGCGGCCTATGTTGAGGACGGCGGCTCGCTGCTCGCTATCTGCGGCAGCTATCAGCTGCTCGGCCGTTCGTACTATATGGGCGAAAATCGCATTGATGGTCTGGGCGTCATTGCCGCCGAAACTGTACGCGGCTCCGACCGCCTGATCGGCAACGTCGCCGTCAAGACCGACCTGGCGCCTGAGCCCTTTGTGGGATT
>CAVEDI010000180.1:0-10604 GCA_963614405.1 Oscillospiraceae bacterium
GTCAGGTGTGACGGCGTTCTTCACCAGAAGTTCTGCGGCAAATATCCTTGGCATCGGCGAGCTTACCGGCTGCCTCGGAATCGTCACGGCGTACGCGATCGAGCTCATCGTTGGCTTCGGCAATCTGGAGTCCCAAGTCGCTTGCCTGCGCGCGGGCCTCGTCACGCGAACGGGTGAGCTCATCAACCCGCGGGCGCGAAGCGCGAACGGCTTCGGAGGCCTGCTCGCGGCGCTTGGAGATGCGCACGCGCTCGACCTCGGCATTGTTGGCGCTTTGCTCCAAGCGACCGATCTCGGAAAGCAACGAGCGGCGCTCGCCCTCAAGACGGGCGATCTCGCCGGCGGCATCGCCCTCGGCGGCACGCGCCTCCTCGACGGCCGCATTGGCCTCGACGACCTGATCCGACACATGCTCAAACACGGCAGCCAGATCGGGCTCCAGGCCCTCCAGCTCGCGAATGCGACGCTTGCGCTCCAGCGCACCCGAAGCCTCGCCGGCATCGAGGCCCACGCGCACCAGGCCGCCACAGGCGACGCGGGCGCCATCGGGGGTAACGTAAGTCACGCCGTCAACGACAGGCGCAGCCAGCGCGGCGGCCAAGTCATCGACCACGTAATAGCCGCCGAGTAGCGCCTCGACGACGGGTCCGTAGCCTGCGCGCACGGACAGACGATCAACCAGACGGGTACCGGCAGCGCCCTCGGCAGCAGCAGAGCCGCTCAAGCCGCGCGCCACCAGCAGTGCCTCGCCCGAGGCCTTCTTCTGGTCCAGAGCGGCACGACCGGCACGCTCAAGCGCGGACGTATCGTCGAACAGCAGCGCATCGATATCGCCGGCAAGTAGTTGCTCCACCAGGCCCTCAAGCTCGCGCGGGGCCTCGAGCACGTCGCCCAGACGACCCGAGACATCGTCGCCCAGCGCACCCACCAGACGGCTCACGAGCGGCGAGCTGTCGGCCATGCGGGCATCGAGTTTCTTTTGGCTGGAAAGCTCCGAGCGCACCTCGGACAACTTGTTGCGCGCCTCGCTCTCGCGGGCACGCAGGTCCTTCAGGGCCGCGCGTGCCGTCTCGGTGGCCTCACGCGCATCGACCTGAACCTGGCGCGCTTCCTCAAGAGCGCCCTCAAGCTCCTCGGCGCGGTCGCGACGGCTCTCGAGCGAGGCCGTGACCTCCTCGAGCTGCTCGTCAATCTGCTCCAGGCGCGAGGCATACATGTTGTCCTCAACCTCGGCATTGCTCAGCGAGTCCTTCACCTTGGCGAGCTCGAGCGCGGCGTTATCGGCCACCCGCTGCACATCGCGCTGCTCACGCGTGAGCTGCGAAATCTGATTGTCGAGCGCAAAGCGACGCTCGTGGAGCTCAGCGGCGGCAGGACCAGCGGCGTCAACGTCCTCCTGGGCCTGCATATGCGCACCGGTCACTTCCTCAAGCTGCGCACGCGCGTCCTCGAGCTCCTCGACCACGCGACGACGCTGATGCTCGGAGCTCGAAATCTGTCCGCGCATGTCAGACAGGCGCGACACCATGTTGTGGCCCTTTTCCTCGAGCAGGCGCATGTCGGAGTTAATGCGGCCGACAACATCTTGCATATGGCGGCGTTGCTCGCCCAGATCGCCCACAAACAGGCCCTTTTCCTCAAGCATAACCTGGAGCTTCTCGAGCTCGCGCTCCTTTTCGCTCATGCGGTACTGCGCAAGCTCCAGCTCGGCAGCACCTTCCTTGGAGCGGCTCTCCAGGTCGTTCCACTGCGACTGCAGCGAACGAAGCTCATCGACAGCCAGCATCTGCGTAAGCTCGTTCGCGCGCGAGGACAGCTCTTTGTACTTGCGCGCGCGATCGACCTGACGCTCCAGCGGTCGCAGCTGACGGGCGATTTCCTTATTGATGACGCGAGCACGCGTCAGGTGCTCGTCCATCGACTTAATCTTTTTGAGCGCACGCTCCTTGCGGCGCTTGTGCTTGGAAATGCCGGCGGCCTCCTCGATGAGGGCGCGACGCTCCTCGGGGCGGCTCTGCAAAATGGCGTCGAGCTTGCCCTGGCTGATGATGGAATGCGTATCCTTGCCTAGGCCCGAATCGTGCAGGATGTCCTGAATGTCCATCAGGCGGCACGGACTCGAGTTGATGAGGTACTCGCTTTCGCCCGAGCGATACATACGACGGGTGATGGCGACCTCGTCAAAGTCGACGGGCAACATATGGTCCGAGTTATCGAGCACCAGCGTGACCTCGGCGACACCCACCGGCTTGCGCGCCGACGAGCCCGAGAAGATGACATCCTCCATGGCCTGGCCGCGCAGCTGCTTGGCGCTCTGCTCGCCCAGGACCCACAGAATCGAGTCAGAGATGTTCGATTTTCCCGAGCCGTTTGGACCGACGATGACGGTCAGGCCCGGCTCAAACGTCATATGGGCGCGGTCGGCAAACGACTTGAACCCTTTGAGCGTGAGGGACTTGAGATACACGGTTCCTCGCTTACACGTGCTTCTTGTTCAGAATCACGCCGTTGGTGGTGTAACCCATGCGGTCGAGCGCTTCGAGCGCGGCAGCTCCCTCGGCTTCCTTCTTTGAGGAGCCGGAGCCGCGACCCTGACGAATACCATCGATCAACACCACAGCGGTAAAGGTGGGCGCATGCGCCGGGCCCTCGGAGCCAACGAGCTTGTACGCCGGAGGTTCGTGACCGTCGGCTTGCACGCACTCCTGCAAAAACGACTTGGGGTTCGCAGGATGCTCGGCACGCTCGGAAGCCAAATGCGGCTTAAGCGTACGGTGAATGAACTCCGCCGCAACGTCCCAGCCGGCATCCAGGTACAGCGCGCCCACGAGCGACTCATAGACGTTCTCGAGGGCCGAATGCAGGCCGCGCGCACCGGTACCGGTCTCGGAGGCACCAAAGATGATGATGTCGTCGATGCCCAGCTCGTGAGAAACCTCGGACAGCGTAGCGCCCGAGACAAGCGACACCTTCAAGCGCGTGAGCTTGCCCTCGTCAAACTCCGGATAGGACTCAAACAGGGAGCGTGCGACCACAGCGCCCAAAATGGAATCGCCCAAGAACTCAAGGCGCTCATAGCTGGCAGAAACCGGCTGGCCCTCGACTGCCGAGGGATGCGTAAGCGCCGCGCGCAGCAGCACCTTATTGTTGAACTCGTGGCCCAGGATTTCCTGGGCGCGCGTAAGTCGGTCGGATAAAGCCAAGACTTAGGCCTCCTTGGCAGCTTCGATAGCGTCGACGGCGTCGGCGACAGAGTTGAGCGAGAGCAGGGTCTCGTCATCGATCTCGAGGTTGAACTCGTCCTCGATAGCCGTAACCAGCTGCAGGCGCTCGAGCGAGTTGGCATCGAGGTCGTCAAAGGTGGTCTCCTCGCTAATTTCGGCAACATCGACGCCTAGAACGTCAGCAGCGACCTCGGCGATCTTGTCGAAGATTTCGGAGCGGTCCATAGCGCTTCCTCTCATAGTGCATGAATACCAAAAGAATGGTACCGCCCGGGCGGTACCAAGACACGGTTCTGATTCTACCCCACGACGTGCGCCGCGAAGCACATAACAGCACTCTTACTCGCTCTTATAAAACGATACCGTCCATAGAGTTGGCGACATTCTCGACCAGCCCGGCGCGCACGGCTTCGGCCGCCGCGAGCGTACCGTTTCTAACAGCCTCGACCGAGGTGGCGCCATGGCCGATCAGGACCACGCCGCGCAGGCCCAAAAGAATCGCGCCGCCCTTGGCGTCGCCCGAAAGCTTGGCTTTAATCTCGCGCATCTGCTTTTTGATGAGCAGCGCGGCAATCTTGGTGCCGAGCGAAGACATAAAGGCGCCCTTGAGCTCCTGCAGTAAAAACTTGGCAGCGCCCTCGGTGGCCTTGAGCGCAATATTGCCCGACATGCCATCGGCAACGACGACATCGAAGTTACCTGAGGTGATGTCCGTTCCCTCGCAGTTACCAACAAAGCCGGGAACGGCGGCTTTCATGGCCGGGAAGCAGGCCTTGGTAAAGTTGGAGCCCTTCTCGTCCTCGGTGCCGTTGGCAAGCAGGCCCACGCGGGGATGCTCGATGCCCAGGACGACGCGGGCATAGGCGCTGCCCATCTGCGCAAAGCGCACCATATCGTCAACCTCGACATCGGGGTTGGCACCCATGTCGCACAGCACCGTCAGACCGCCGGCGCGATTGGGCAGCGCATTGGTCAGACAGGGGCGCACCGGCTGCTTTTTGCCTTCGGCCTGATACCTAAACGGCGTCACGTAGGCGGTGGCAGCGGCGGTCATGGCACCGGTCGAGCCGGCGGAGAAGAACGCATCCGCGTTGCCCTTCTTAATGGCGCGGCAAGAAAGCACGATCGACGACTTACGCTTGGTCATCACGGCGCGAATGGGATCGTCATCCATGGCGATAACGTCAGGTGCCTCAAGAGCCTCAACACGTGCATGGGAAGCTGCAAAGGGATTGACGATTTCGGCGGGGCCAGCTGCCAAGACCTCGATATCGGGATCGGCGGCAAGCGCAGCCTCGATACCATCGAGAACAACCTGAGGTTTCTCGTCTCCGCCCACAACGTCTACACAAACGCGAACGTTACTCATATACATGCTCCTTATACAAAAATGGCCGACTCATTGAGCCGGCCATTGTGGTTCCATTTGGAACGGCATCGCATCCAGAGTATACCGTTACTCGGTAACGATAACCTCGCGGTCCTTGTAGAAACCGCAGCTGGGGCACACATGATGCGGGAGCTTGACAGCACCGCAACGGGGGCACGTGGACTGAGCCGCAGCCGAGATCTTCATGTTGGCGGAACGACGGGTGTGAGTGCGGATACGACCCTGCTTTTGTTTAGGTACGGGCATAGTGACCTTCCTTATGAACTATCCAGTGTGGCGATTACGCGCAAGTAGCGATACTACCACAGTTTTACTCATCAAGCTTGAGATTCTTCAATGCTGCAAATGGATTTTCCGTGGCAGCGGCCCATTCTGCCTCTGCCTGGGCGGCGCAATCGCATTGCTCGACGTTGAGATTGCAACCGCATGTGGGGCACAGACCACGGCAATCGGGCTTGCAGAGCACCACAAACGGCGTGTCCATAACGACCGCGTCATTGATGGGCTCACCCAGATCGACGATGCGGTCCTCACCTAGAAGCTCATAGCCGTCCTCGTAGGCCTCGGGATCCTCGGGCTCCTCAAAGAGGTAGAACTCCTCGATCTCTCCGGCGATATCAAACGAGGCGGGCTCCAGGCAACGGTCGCACTCACCGGTGGCGTGCGCGCGGACCATGCCCGTGAGCAAGACACCGGTACCGGCATTGGTAAAGACAACGTCGTAGTCGATGCCGTCCTGAAGCTGGTACTCCTTCTCGCCCACCGTGTAGGTGGCGACATCGACCTTACCGGTCAGCGGATACGAATCTCCAGGAAACTCGAGCTGCTCGGAAAGATCGACGGTAACGCTCGGGAACTCAGCCATTACCACTGACCATTCTGTTGGGCGGCACCCTCGTTGAGCTGCTGACGGCAACGGGTAACGGTGCCGGTCAGGCTCTTGAGGTTCTCCTCCAGGTGCGTAAAGACCTGCTCTGCGTAGTCCTCGGCAGCATAACGCGTCTCGCGCTCGTACTGCTGGGCACGATCGCGGATGTCGTCGGCCTGCTGCTGCGCAAGGCGGACGATCTCCTGCTCACCGGCAATGGTGAGGGCCTGCTGCTGAGCGTCGGCGATGATGGAATCGGCCTGAGCGGCGGCGGAAGCCATAAGCTCCTCGCGCTCCTTAAGGATACGGCGGGACTTCTGCCACTCCTCGGGATAGCTCATGCGGATCTCGTCGAGGATGTTGAAGAACACGTCGGCGTCGATGACCTTGAACTGAGCGTTCTTGCCGAAAGGCGGCTTGGCTTCCTCGATCAGCCCTTCGAGCTCATCGACCAAGCTGACGATCCTATCGCCAGGAAAATTCTCGCCCGGCATCCGGTCTCCTTTCATAGGTAACATATCATCGTGCTAGTTTACCACATGCCACCAGGCAATAAAAAACGTCACGAAAAGCGATGTCTGAGCGCTTCGACCACGTTGGGTGGGACAAACGTCGATACATCGCTCCCAAGCGACGCAATCTGGCGTACCACCGAGCTCGAGATGTAACCGTACTGCGGAGCACTCATGACAAAGATGGACTCCAGCTCGCTATCCAAGCGATAATTGAGGTCGGCCTGCTGCAGCTCATACTCAAAGTCGGTCATGGCGCGCAGGCCCTTGACCACGGCCCCCGCCCCCTGCTCACGAGCGAAGTCGACCAAGAGGCCGGTAAAGGGCAGGACTTCGACGCCGTCGATATTACCGAGCGCCTCGCGGGCCAGCGCCACGCGCTCATCGAGCATAAACGTGGTGCCCACACCGTTTTTACCCTGCGATTCGGCCACGGCGACAATCACGCTGGGAAAGATGCGTCGGGCGCGGCGGATCACATCGATATGGCCAAACGTGATGGGATCAAAGGTGCCCGGGACGATCACGCGGTTGATGGTGTCATTCATGGGCGTCCTCCTGAAACGTCGTGGCATCGTTGTTATCAGCATCGGTGACGGCACTATCGCCCTCACCGTCGTCATCGCCGACCCAACGAAGCAGGTCGACCGAGGTAATGCCGTAGCGCTTCTCACGTACAGTCTCAAAGCCTGCCGGATGCGCGCCCGCATCGGCGGCGGCATGCTCAAACAGGGCATAAGCGCCAGGTGCAAGCAGACCCTGCTGGGCCAGATTCTGCAGCAGTTCCTCGACCGGCTCGGCACCAAAAGCATAGGGCGGGTCGAGCAGGACCAGATCAAAGGGGCCGCCCGGTACACGACCGCGCGAGGCACTCGCCAGCATGTCGCCCGTGACCACGCGCCAACGCGCACGGTCACGGCAGAGCGACTCGATATTCTTGGTAATGAGCCGCGCGGCGTTGCGATCGATCTCAAACGTCGTGAGCGAGCGGGCCCCACGAGAGAGCATCTCTAACCCTAAGGCACCGGAGCCGCCAAAGGCGTCCAGCACACGAACCTCGTCCAAATCGAAATCGAATGCCGACATGACCATAGATGCGCACGCCTCGCGCACGCGATCAGTCGTGGGGCGGGTGACATCGCGACCACGGGGCTCCTCGATCTTACGACCGCGCCATTCGCCGCCGATGATTCTCATCCTCCGCTGACCTCCTTAAAGATATGTCGATAACGCATGGCGACCGCCTCGCGCAAGGGACGCGTCGCCACAGAGTCAAGGTTGCAAGCATACCGCAAGAGCTCGACCGCGTCCAAATGGGCCCATTCGATAAGGTCCTCATCGGCATCCAGGTCCACAAAGCGCAAGGTCACGCCACCGTGCTGACGGTACCCCAGGATTTCGCCCTCGTGGCGCAGACGCAGGTCCATCTGGGCGAGCGTAAAGCCGTCCGAAGTCTTTTCGAGCGACTGGAGACGGTCTTGCGCCGCCGAGGCGCCGCCGTTGCCCTTGGAGTGCGTCATGACCAGGCACGTGCCCGACACGCTGCCGCGGCCCACGCGACCGCGTAGCTGATGCAGCGCCGCCAAGCCAAACCGCTCACCGTTCTCGATGACCATGACGGTGGCGTTGGGCACGTCGACGCCCACCTCGACCACCGTAGTCGAGACGAGCACGTCAATCTCGCCACGCTTGAAGGCGTCGATCACGCGATCCTTCTCCCCCGCTGGCATACGGCCGTGAAGGCGCTCGATGGCAAGACCCGGCAACGCCAGACGCAGGCGATCGAGCTCGGTCGCCGTATCGTGCAGCGGCACAGGCACGGTCACGCGGCCCTCGTCGTCGCGGGCGATACCGGGCACGTCTTCAAGCTCATCGGCCGAGTCACTCGGCTCCACGAGCGGGCAAATCACGTAGGCCTGCTGACCCTTTTCATGCGCCTCGCGGATGGCGCCATAGGCGAGGTCGCGGCTCGACTCGGTGAGCACGCGTGTCGTCACGCCAGCGCCAGGGACGGGCCGATGGCGGATGATACTCGTGTCCAGATCGCCGTAGACCGAAAGCGCCAGCGTACGCGGGATCGGTGTCGCCGTCATAACGAGCAGGTCCGCACCGGGGCCCTTCGCGCGTAGGGCGTTGCGTTGGCCAACGCCAAACCGGTGCTGCTCGTCGATGACGACAAGCGACAGATGATTGAACGCAACGTTATCCGAAAGCACCGCGTGGGTTCCAAAGAGGACGTCGAGCTCGCCCGATTCAAGCTGGGCATGGATCTGCTCGCGCTCTGAGGCCGGCGTGGCACCCGTCAGAAGCGCCCAGGACATGCCCGCCTGCGAGAGCAGAGGGCCGGTCTTATCGGCATATTGGCGCGCCAACACGCCCGTGGGCGCCATAACGCAGGCCTGCGTACCGCTATCGGCAGCCACAGCCAGAGCGCAGGCGGCAACGGCGGTCTTACCGGTACCGACATCGCCCAGCAGCAGGCGGTTCATCACGCGCCCACCATCGCACATATCGCGCAGGATATCTTGGAACGCGGTCTCCTGCTCGTCGCTCAGCGAAAACGGCAGGGCTTGCTTAAGCGCGGCCAGGTGCTCGCCCGCGGTGTGGGCATAGGGAACCACATCGACCAGGCCGCCGACGTTGCGCAGGCGCAGCGCCAGCTGCAGGTAGAGGCACTCCTCGTAGGCAAGCCGTGCGCGCGCGATATCGCGCTCTGCCATACTCGATGGAAAGTGGATCGAACGCAACGCGCGGGCATTGCTCATGAGCTTCCGCTTTGCGCGCAGCGGCGCGGGAATCGGATCGAACGGATTGCCGACGACCTCGAGCGCGCCGCTTACGATGCGGCGCATCCACGCCTGGCTCACGCCATCGCTCACGTAATGGACCGGCAGGATGGTGCCCGCAGCACGCCCGTCATCGAGCTTTTCAAAGTGCGGCGAGGCCATCTGCTTAAAACCGTAGGCAAACTCGACCTTGCCCATCACGGCCAGGCGGTCGCCCTGTTTAAGCTGCTGGGCAATCCAGGGCTGGCGGAAAAAGGCGACCTGCAACACGCCCGTCTCGTCCACCAGCGATACCTCGGTCACCTGCATGCGCGGACGCGGCTGCTTTTGGACGATGCGGTCGACCGTGGCGATGATGGTGCACACGGTACCGATGGGCGCCATCTCGATGGACCACGAACGGGTAAAGTCGAGGTATCGATGAGGAATATGGAGAAGGAGGTCCCCCACCGTCCTAATTCCCAGACGGCGAAGGGCCTCCTCACGTTTACCCGAAACATATTTGAGTCGCGCGATATCCTCGTCGAGCGCATTGCTCTGGGCAAAGCGCTCCGAGACGCGCGGCACGGAGCAGAGCTCGGACATGGGCAGATGCCTACTCGATCGAGAAGATCACGGGATAGAGCGGCTGCTCGCCACGATGGGCGTCAATCTCCAAGTCGGGCTGAGCTTCCTCGATGGCGTCGACGATCTCCTGGAAGGCCTCATCGGACAGCTCCTCGCCGGCCAGAATCGTCAGCGCGTCGCCCTCCTCTTCCTCCTGCATGCGGTTGATGCAGTCGAGCGTGACCTGCTTCACGTCGGAGCCGACCACGTCGATGGAGCCGGCGATGATACCCATGACGTCACCGGAGTGAATCGGAGAACCGTCAGAGGCACTGGAGTCGCGCACGGCGCGGGTGACCTCGCCATCGCGGACCTCGCTGATGGCGTCGACCATGGCTGCGACGGCATCCTCGAGCTCGGAATCGGGCAGGACTGCGAACAGCGCGGAGAAGGCCTGCGGGACGGTCTTGGTGGGAACGACGGCGACCTTCTTGTCGGTGCAGGCTGAGGCAGCAGCCTCAGCGGCCATGCGGATGTTGCCGTTGTTGGGCAAGATGATGACCGAGGTCGCGTTGACCTGGTCCACCGCGCCCAGCAGGTCGGCGGTCGAGGGATTCATAGTCTGGCCACCGGAAACGACCACGTCGACGCCAAGGGACTTGAGGATGTCGGCCTCGCCGGAACCGGCGGCAACGGCGACAAAGCCCAGCGCCTTGGCGGGCTCGGCGGCCTTTTCCTGATCCTCGTGGATCTTAGCGGTACGGTCGTGGGCCTCCATCTCCATGTTGTGGATAAAGACCTCATAGATCTGACCGAGCTGCAGCATGTGCTCGAGCACCAGGTTGGGGGTGTTGGAGTGCACATGGATCTTGTAGTCGGGATAGGCGCCCACGAGCAGCTCACAGTCGCCCATGGAGCCTAGGAACTTAAGGCACTCGTCCTCGTCAAACGGGGCGTCGGCCTTAAACAGGAACTCGTTGCAGTAGCGGAACTCCGAGCCCTCCCAGTCGTCGTTAGCCTCGATCTCAACACGGCCAAGAGCGGCATCGCGGGCAGAGCCGGCGGAGTCAAACGTAGCGGAGAAATCCTCGACCACGGTGCTGCGACCAAGCGCGGCAGCCACAAAGTTCTCGAGGAAAATGGCAAATCCAAAGGCGCCGGAGTCGACCACGCCGTTCTCTTTCAGAACGGGCAACAGATCGGGTGTACGGGCGACGGACTGGTACGCCTCGACGACGATGGCATCGAGCGCATCCTCAGCCGAGAACTTCTTCTTCT
>CAVEDI010000181.1:0-3199 GCA_963614405.1 Oscillospiraceae bacterium
CGCCTGCGCGGCGCGCTTTCTCTCCGAGAACCCGGGTCGCGCGCTTCTCACGACGGGGAGCAAGGAGCTTGCTCCCTACACGCGCGTCGCCGATTTCGCGGAGCGCTTCTTCGTGCGTGTGCTCCCGCTGCCCGGTGCTATAACGAAGTGCATCGACGCGGGGTTTTCGCCGTCGCACGTCATCGGCATGCAGGGGCCCTTCACCCGCGAGCTCAACGAGGCGATGCTTCGGCAGGTGGGCGCTCAGTGGCTTGTGACCAAGGACTCGGGAACCGTAGGCGGCACGGCCGAGAAGATCGCCTCCGCGCGCGACGTGGGAGCGCGCTGTATCGTGGTCGCCCGTCCCGCCGAGGGAGGCGGGGCCCTTTCGCTTAGGGAAGTGGAATACGCGCTCTTACGGGAGTTCGCGCGCTAGGCGCTCGCCGCGCATGCGTGCCCTCCCGCCTGCGAGGAGGAGCGCCCCGAGCAAGCTCGACCCGTACAAGCCTGTCATCCGCCAATCGCTCGAGGACGACGCACGGAACTGGCGCAAGCAGCCCTTCAATAAGTTGCGGTGAAATAGCGTCTGTTTTTGCTGCTAAATAGCATATTCAGTCCCTAATTCACCGCAACTTGTTGGTGGTGGCTTACTGGTAGCGTAGGCATTCCACCGGGTCGAGCTTTGCTGCACGGCGAGCGGGGTAGAAGCCAAAGATTACACCGATGCCGACCGATACGGCAAACGCGATCAACACTGTTGTAATGGAGAAGCTTGGCGTGATCGTCCCGGTAGCTCCAAACTCGCTCATGATGCCCGAGCTTGCGGCAAAGAAAGTGAGTCCCCATGCCAGCAGATAGCCAATCAGGACACCCAACAGTCCGCCGGTGACGCACAGCGCCGAGGACTCGGCCAAAAACTGCGCGGTGATATCGCGACGACTTGCGCCCAGGGCACGGCGAATGCCGATCTCACGGATGCGCTCAGTCACGTTGGTGAGCATCATATTCATAATGCCGATACCGCCGACAAGCAGCGAGATGCTGGCGACAGCGCCCATGATGAGCGAGAACGCGCCCATAAAGGAGTTGAGTGCATCGATGGCGCTTTTCATGGAGGTCGCCGATACACTGTCGTACTCATCATCCTCCGCGATGCCCTTCATTGCGCGCACCTTGGACTCGATGGTCTTACAAAGCTCGTCCATGTCTGTGCCCTCGGCGGCAAGAGCCGTCACGCTGGGGAATGAAGGATTTTCGTCGCCAAACAGGCCTGAGATGGTTTCGCGCGGCATATACAGCGTGAGCGAGCCCATGGAGTCGTTGCCGCCATCAATCACACCTACAATCTGCACCTCGCCGTTGGACACCTTGATGGTTTTCCCCAGCGCATCCTGTTCGTTGCCGTAAAGCTGATCGGCGCCGCCGCGGCTGATGAGCGCCACGCGCGAGCCTGATTGGGACTCGGCCTGGGAATAGGTGCGCCCCGCAACGAGCTTGCTGGCCCCCACGGCGTCGAGCATGTCGCTATCGACACCCTGTGCCATGACGGTATAGCTTTTATCGCCGGTCTTATACTCGGTATACGCGCTGTCGACAATGCCGATCTGCTCTATCTGCGGCACCAGTTTTTGAAGCTTCTCGATGTCGGACTCGGTGAGTTCTTGCGACGAATAGATTTGCACCATGCGTGCCGCATTGAGGCCCAGACTGTTGACCAGGCTGTTTTGGATGCCGCCGATGAGCGAAGTCATGGCGATAACCGAGGCGATGCCGATGACAATGCCCAGGATGGTGAGCAGGCTGCGCCCCTTGTTGGCTTCGAGCGAGTGAAGGGCTTCCTGGATGAGATCGCGGGCGCTCATGCCATCTCTCCTTTCGGCGGGTTGGCGGAGGCGGAAATCCTGGGCAGGCTATCCACGGCGCTGCGCAGGGTCCGCGGTGCATGTGGAATATACGCGCCATCGTGAATGCGACCGTCGCGGATGGTCACGGCACGGTCGGCCTCGGCGGCGATGCCGGGGTCGTGTGTGATAAGCACGATGGTTTTGCCGCGGTTCTGGAGCTTATGGAAGGTTTCCATCACAAGCGCTCCGGTAGCGGAGTCCAGGTTTCCCGTCGGCTCGTCGGCCAGAATGATGGGCGGGTCATTGACGAGGGCGCGCGCGATTGCGACGCGCTGCATCTGGCCGCCCGAGAGCTCGGATATGCGGTGGTCCCAGTGGTCGACGGGCAGCGTGACAGCCTGCAGCGCGTGCACGGCGCGCATTTCGCGCTGGCTACGGGGCACATTGGTGTAGGCCAGCGGCAGCATCACATTTTCGATAACCGACAGGCGCGGCAGCAGGTTGAAGCTCTGAAAGACAAAGCCAATGCTCAGGGCGCGAACTTCGGTGAGCTCCTCATCATCGAGCTCGGCCACGTTGAGCCCTTGCAGGTAGTAGTCGCCCGCCGTCGGCTTATCCAGACAGCCTAGGATGTTCATGAGCGTCGACTTGCCCGAGCCCGAGGGGCCGGTGATAGCGACGAATTCGCCGGGATTTACCGCCAGGCTCACGTTGTGCAGGATGTGGGCGCACCCCGCCTCGCTCTCAAAGATGCGGTGCACGTTGCGGATGTCGATAACGGGACGCATTACATGCCCTCGTCGGCAGACATACTGCCCGAATCCGCACCGTAGCCGCCGTCAGCCGTTGCGTCCGCTCCGGTGTCCATGACGAGGGTGTCGCCATCGCGCAGCTTGGTAACCGGAACGTTGGGGTTGATCTCGTTGCCCTGGTCGTCGCGCTTAACCTGTGTCTTGCCGACTACGGCTTCGTTGTCGTTTTGCGTCACGACGGTCACCTTCACGCGATGGGTTTGCTTGCCCTCGTCATCGGTTGCGACGTTGACGTAATAGTGTTCGCCGTCTTCGGTCATGAGCGCCATCGTCGGCACCATCACCACGTCGTCGAGCTGCTCGGTCACCACCGAGACCTCGGCCGTCATGCCCGGCTTCAGGCGCGCGTCGGGCGCCTCGATGAGAATGTCGACGTTAAAGGTCACGCTGCCGCCGCCACCGTTGGCGGCGTCGGAGTTTGCCACCGACGCGATAGCCGTGACGGTGCCCTGGCTCACGATATCGGGAAACGCGGGATACGTGACGTTGGCGCTCTGCCCAACGGCGATCTTGGCGATGTCCTTTTCGCCCACCTGCACGGTCACCTTCATTTTGGACAGGTCG
>CAVEDI010000182.1:0-3144 GCA_963614405.1 Oscillospiraceae bacterium
CCGCACGCAAAGAAGGCCACTTAATGTGGCCTTCGTCTTGCGCAGGACTGTCCGAGCAGCAAACCAAAACCATCTCGCCAGCCCAGCGACCACCCCTCCCAAAGATTTTCAAAAAAGTTGTTGACGCGCGCGTAACGACTCGTCTAATATATCCCTTGCGCGATGGACCTGTAGCTCAGTTGGTTAGAGCGTCCGGCTGATAACCGGGAGGTCACAAGTTCGAATCTTGTCAGGTCCACCACTTTCTTTCGCAATAAACACCCCAGCGAGAGCCGAGTCGCCGCTGGGGTGTTTATTACTGTCTCCGTGGGGGTTTAGCTCAGCTGGGAGAGCGCGGGCTTTGCAAGCCTGAGGTCAGGGGTTCGATCCCCCTAACCTCCACCATGATGGACCTGTAGCTCAGTTGGTTAGAGCGTCCGGCTGATAACCGGGAGGTCACAAGTTCGAATCTTGTCAGGTCCACCATCAAAACTGTGAAGAGCCCTGGGGCGTTGCCTCGGGGCTTTTTTCTTGTCTGCGATAAATCTCATTTTGGTTTTGTGTGCTGTGCGAAAGATTGGGTAGTATAGCTATTCAATGCGGTGGAGCTGCCGCGTGTTAACCGCTACGTACCGGAGGTGTTCCATGGTTCGTGTCGACATAGAGACCATCGTCATGGCCGCCGGTCCCGTGCCATCGCTTATCGTGCTTCGCGAGCGCTGCAGCAAATCGGACTCGCCCGCGCCGCTGCGTTCCCTTTCCATTCAGACTGGTTCGTTTGAAGCTGCTGCCATTAGCCGCGGCATCGATAGCGGTCGCGCCGAGCGCCCGATTACCCATGACCTGTTGCTCGATACTGTTGGTGCCCTGGGTGCCAAGCTCGAACGCATCGAAATCGTTCGCGCCGAGCCGCCCGTGTTTTACGCGACGGTTGTCGTGTTGGCCGATGGCAACGAGCATAAGATCGATGCGCGTCCGAGCGACGCCATCGCCCTCGCCGTACGCAGTAATGCCCCCATGTTCGTTGAAGACGACATCATGAATCGCCTGGGCACCGTTTCTGCCCATGCCGAGGAAGTCGACGACGAGCAAGAGTTCGAGAAGTTCGACGAGTTCGTCCATACGCTCTCCCCCGATGACTTCTAAATGCGGGGCGTCCAGGCTGCGGAGCGTTCGCTGATGGCCGGCGGTGTGTCGGCTGAGGCGGCGGCCATTGCGCGCGAGGCCCAGATGCGCTCGGAGGCTTCTGAGGCGGCTCGCATTGCCTATGTGACGCAGGCCCGCACGCTTCGCGAACGCCGCGGCTCGTTTATCAAGATGGTTGTCGTCTCCGCCCTTGTCGCGGCAATCTGCTCGCGCCTTCGTGGTACAGTTGGTGCGCTTGGGTTTTCGATCTCTACGGGCCTCGTGATCTGGGGTGTGGTCGATGCGGTCATGCTGACCAGTCAGATCAAGGTGCTCGACAAGCGCGCGATGGATATGATGCGCACCCGCGACGCTGCCGCTAAGATCGCCGCCGAGGCACAAGAACTGTAATGACGCCAGACTCGATGGAAAGGTCTAAAGATGGCACAGGATATGCAGGACGCCGGTAACGTCTCCGCCGAGCTCGACGCCATGGTGTGTGACCTGATTGGTGCGTTCTTGGACGACCTTGCCGCCGGCGAGAATCCGGGCGTAGTTGTGGCGATTGAGGACGCTGCTTCCAACCGATATCTGGCGGCGCTCGACGAGGACGGCGAAGAGGCGTGCCTGGAGGCGGCCACCAACTTTATTTCCGAGCACAAGATGGGTCTTAAGGACGAGGGCCTGGGCCGTATCGCCCGCTATGCCATCGGCTACACCGGCTGCGTCGAGATTGACGGCGGCTATCACGATGCTCTGCTCGTGAGCTTCTTCGAAACCACGCTCGAGAGTGGTTTTTCGGCATATGTGCTGTATGAGGGCATGGGCGCCGGCGATGGTTTTATGTGGAGCGACCCTGAACCTGCAGGTGAGGAAACCCCTCTCATCTAAAATCGCTAAAATAAACGAGTTTTCGGTAAAAGGCTCAATATTCCCGCTGAGCGTTGTATCGCTGGGCGGGCCGCATACGCGTGCCGGTTGTATATAGATAGAAGATAGGGGAACTACATGCGCGTAGACAATCTGAGGAACATCGCCATCATCGCCCACGTCGACCACGGCAAGACGACGATGGTCGACAAGCTCCTGCGTGCCACGGACGCCTTCCGTGCCAACCAGCAGGTCGAGGACCGCGTCCTGGATTCCAACGACCAGGAGCGCGAGCGCGGCATTACGATTCTCGCCAAGAACATCTCTATCGAGTACAAGGACGTCAAGATCAACGTCATCGACACCCCGGGCCACGCCGACTTTGGCGGCGAGGTCGAGCGCGTGCTGCGTATGGCCGACGGCGCCCTGCTGCTGGTCGACGCTTTTGAGGGCCCCATGCCCCAGACCCGCTTCGTGCTGCGTCACGCTATCGACACCGGCCTTAAGATCATGATCGTCATCAACAAGATCGACCGTCCGGGTGCTAACCCCGAGAAGGCCTACAACGACTGTCTCGACCTTATGGCCGACCTGGGCGCCACCGACGACCAGCTTGAGTTCGCCATGGAGCACGTGGTCTACGCCAGCGCCATGAATGGCTTTGCCCGCCTCGATCCCAACGACGGCAACATGGACATGTATCCGCTGCTCGATATGATCATCGACGACATGCCCGCGCCCGAGGTTGACGAGAACGCCCCGCTGGCCATGCAGTGCGTGACCATCGACCACTCCAACTTCGTTGGCCGTATCGGCATCGGTCGCGTGTATTCCGGCGCCATTCACCAGGGCGACCAGATTCTGGTTGTGAAGAACGACGGCTCCAGCGCCACCGCTACCGTCAAGCAGCTCTTTACCTTCGACTACCTGGGCCGCACCGAGTGCCAGGAAGTCGGCGCCGGCGATATCGCCGCTGTCGTGGGTATTGACCGCACCGATATCGGCGATGTTTACACCGACCCCGAGAACCCTGTCGAGCTCGAGCCCATCGAGATCGACCCGCCGACCCTGTCCATCGTCTTTGAGGCTTCGACCTCCCCGCTCGTCGGCCGTGATGGCGACATCGTGGGCGCCCGTCAGCTCAAGGAGCGCCTGTTCAACGAGGCCGAG
>CAVEDI010000183.1:0-4778 GCA_963614405.1 Oscillospiraceae bacterium
CTGTTGTTGGTGCAAAGGGGTCAGGTTACTTCGCGCCAAAAGGGGAAGTTGCGGGGGAATAGTTCCTGTTTGGCCTTCTTGAGGGGTTAAACAGGAACTATTCCACCGCAAATTATCGATGGCGTGTTTGGTTGGTGCCTGTTGATGGTCTGGGTATCGGGGAGGGCGGGCTCCGCTATAATCGCCTAGAACATTAAATGGAAACGGGACGGGAGCCATATATGCGCCAGGGTTTCGACAACGCGAAGTATATCGAGCTGCAGGCCGCTCATATTAAGGAGCGCATCTCGCAGTTTGGCGGCAAGCTGTATTTGGAGTTTGGCGGCAAGCTGTTTGACGACTATCACGCGAGCCGCGTGCTGCCGGGTTTTGAGCCGGACAGCAAGTTTCGCATGCTCAAGAGCATTGCCGACGACGTCGAGGTCATCATCGCCATTAACGCGAACCACATCGAGAAGAACAAGGCTCGCGGTGACCTGGGTATTACCTATGACGAGGACGTCTTGCGCCTGGTCGACCTGTTCCGCGGCAACGGTTTTGCTGTCGCGGCCGTGGTTATCACCCAGTACGCCGGCCAGCCCGCCGCCGATGTGTTCCGCAATCGCCTGAACGCGCTCGGCATTCCTGCCAAGCTGCACTATCCCATCGAGGGCTATCCGCACGACGTCGACCTGATCGTGTCCGACGACGGCTATGGCAAGAACGAGTTTGTCGAGACCACTCGTCCGCTCGTCGTCGTGACAGCGCCCGGCCCTGGCTCGGGCAAGCTCGCCACCTGCCTGTCTCAGCTCTATCACGAGCACAAGCACGGCACCGCCGCCGGCTACGCCAAGTTTGAGACTTTCCCGGTCTGGAATCTGCCCCTCACGCACCCAGTCAATATCGCCTATGAGGCCGCCACGGCCGACCTCGACGATGCCAACATCATCGATTCCTTCCACTTGGAGGCCTACAACAAGACCACGGTCAACTACAACCGTGACGTCGAGGCTTTCCCGGTGGTCCGTGCCCTGATGGAAAAGATCCTGGGCAAGAGCCCCTACCAGAGCCCCACCGACATGGGCGTCAACATGGTCGGTTTTGCCATCACCGATGACGATGCCTGCCGCGACGCTTCCAAGATGGAGATCGTCCGCCGCTACTTTACCGCGGTCGAAAATGTGCGCCGTACCGGCGTGGGCGATGAGCAAGTCGACCGTCTCAAGATCATTATGAAGAAGGCTGGTATCGACAAGAATTACTCGCCGGCACGCTCGGCCGCCCTTACCAGGGAGCAGCTGACGGGTGGCCCCGTAGGCGCCATGGTCATGCCCGACGGCTCCGTGGTGACCGGCAAGACTTCCACGCGCCTGGGCGCCGCGAGCTCGCTCATCATGAATGCACTTAAGCATGTCTCGGGCGTTGACCTTGAGCTCGAGGTCATTAGCGATGAGGCGATCGAGCCTATCAGCAAGCTCAAGACGCATTTCCTGGGTAGCAAGAACCCGCGCCTGCACACCGACGAGACGCTTATGGCGCTCTCGATCACCTCAGCAACGAGCGAGACGGCGGCCCGCGTCCTTTCGGGCCTGGAGCAGCTGCGTGGCTGCGATGCCTTCTTTAGCGTGATCATCTCGCCGACGGACGAGACGGTGCTGCGCAAGCTGGGCATCAACGTGTGCTGCGAGCCCAAGTTCGAGCGCCGTGGCTTCTTCCACCGCTAAGCCTGGATAAATTGGTCTGAAAGGGGCGCATCGGATATACATTCGGTGTGCCCCTTTTATCAACAAAGCTACCGTTTAACCTAAAATTAGGCCGTTTACCTGCCTATAAGCGATTTGGGCGGTATACAATAACCCTAATTGTTTCATCCTTTTGCGGGGATGCCGCATGATGGATGTTGCCGGCCATCATGGGGTGTGCCGGTCGCGCACGGTGCAAGTGATGCCCGTGCCCGGTTTGAGGAGGCTGCCATGGCTGGCAAGGGTCGTGCGAGTGTCAACGATATGAAGCGTGTCGAGGTGCAGGTGCTGATGGAGATTGCACAGCAGTCCGAAGACAACGGCGGATTTTATGGCTTTTCGCGAAAGACGCTTGCCGAGCGTGTGGGGGTGTCTCCGTATCGCGCCCGCGCGGCAATTGAACGCTTGGAATCCGAAGACATCATTGAGGTCGTCTCGCGCTACAGCGACGACGGCGGCCAGCTCGCAAATGGTATTTGTCTTACGGAGCGTGGCGAATGGTATCTAGAGGGCATCCGTGCCGGTATGCTCGTGCGGGACTTGATCAAGGACGAAGTCGCCGATCGATAACAGGGTGCATTCATAGTGGAAACGACGCCGTCTGGGCAACCGGACGGCGTTTTGTTTCGAGATGGAGAAATGCGATTGCGCGTAAGAAAAATTGTGTGCGGCGCGCGTCGCGAGTATTACAATGAAGACCCGTAAGATGTGTATGGACAACTTCTACGGGAAGCGCAGGTAACTCAATATGACCAAGCATGTGTTCGTGACCGGCGGCGTGGTTTCGTCTCTGGGCAAGGGTATTACCGCGGCCTCGCTGGGCCGTCTGCTCAAGTCGCGCGGCTACAAGGTAACGATGCAAAAGGCCGACCCGTATCTGAACGTCGACCCCGGCACCATGAGCCCGTTCCAGCATGGCGAGGTCTTTGTGACCGAGGACGGCTACGAGTCCGATCTGGACCTGGGCCACTACGAGCGCTTTATTGATGGGAACCTGACCCGCGATTCCAACTTTACGACTGGTGCCATCTATAAGAGCCTGATCGCCCGTGAACGTCGCGGTGACTTTTTGGGCGGCACCGTGCAGGTGATTCCGCACGTCACGAACGCCATTAAGGATAAGTTCCGTCGTATTGAGGAGCAGACCGGCTCCGACGTGGTCATCACTGAGTTGGGCGGCACCATCGGTGACATCGAGTCGCAGCCGTTTGTCGAGGCCATCCGCCAGTATCGCAAGGAGGCCGGCCCCGAGAACGTCTGCTACATCCACGTGTCGCTCGTTCCCTATATCGCCGCCGCCCACGAGGTCAAGACCAAGCCGACGCAGCACTCCGTCAAGGAGCTCCGCAGCTTTGGTATCCAGCCCGATATTATCGTTCTGCGCTCCGATCACCATATCGACGATGCCATCCGCGGCAAGATCGCAAGCTTCTGCGACGTCGACACCGACTGCGTCTTTACCAACGAGGACTGCGCGAGCATCTACGATGTTCCGCAGCTGCTCGCCGAGCAGGACTTTGACCTGCGCATTTGCGAGCGTCTGGGTCTGGACCCGCGTGAGCGCGACATGAGTCAGTGGAACGAGTTCCTGCGCAAGCAGAACCATGCCAACCAGCACGCCGACAAGGTGAAGATCGCCGTCGTGGGCAAGTATACGCAGCTGCCCGATGCCTACCTGTCGGTTATCGAGGCCCTGCACCATGCGGGCGTGTTCTACGATCGCCACGTTGACGTGCAGCTGGTCGATGGCGAGAGCCTCGACGAGCAGAACGTCTCCGAGGTCCTGGGTGACGCCTCGGGCATCTTGGTCCCTGGCGGCTTTGGCAAGCGCGCCCTGGAGGGCAAGATCCTCGCGGCCGAGTTCGCCCGCGAGCACAAGATTCCGTATCTGGGCATTTGCCTGGGTATGCAGGTGGCCGTGTGCGAATTTGCCCGCAACGTGGTCGGCCTTGCCGGCGCCAGCTCTTCCGAGTTCGATCCTGATGGCCCGTATAGTGTCATCGACCTGATGAGCTCGCAGGAGGACGTGACCGAGAAGGGTGGCACCATGCGTCTGGGTGCCTATCCGTGCAAGCTTGCTGCCAATTCCCTCGCGCGCGAGGCCTATGGCGAGGAGCTCGTCTACGAGCGTCACCGTCACCGTTTTGAGTTCAACAACGCCTTCCGTGACCAGCTCGAGGACGCCGGTCTGGTTATCTCGGGCCTTTCGCCCGACGAGCGTCTAGTCGAGATGGTCGAGCTGCCGCGCGACGTACATCCGTGGTATGTGGCCACCCAGGCTCATCCCGAGTTCAAGAGCCGTCCGACCAACCCGCAGCCGCTGTTCCGCGAGTTCGTGCGCGCCTCGATTGGCCAGCATGAGGGTGTCGACCGTCTGCAGGTGACGCCCAAGAACCTCGCTACGGACTAAGGGTGCCGGAGAACCAGGAACATACCGAAGCTACTCCCTCGTCGCTTGCTGTGGTGGCGGGGGAGTATCTCGATTACCTTGCGGTCGAGCGGGGTTTGGCGCGCAACACGATTGCGGCCTACCGTCGTGACCTGACGACGTACTGCGCCTATCTGGAGCGGGCTGACATTGCGTCTTTTGAAGATGTGAGCCGTCAGGTCGTGGAGGGCTTTGTTGCCGATCGCCGCGACGGAGGCTATTCCGACGCCTCGGTGGAGCGCGCGCTTGCTGCCGTGAAGGGCCTGCATGCCTTTTTGGTGCGCGATGGGGCCGTGGCCCAAAACCCGACGGCGGCGTTGCGCCTGCCCAAAAAGGCAGATCGCCTGCCGGAATACCTTTCGGTGGAGGATGTCTCGGCACTGCTCGATCAAGACTTTCCCGAGGGCGAGATGGGGCTGCGCGATCATGCCATCTTGGAAGTGCTTTACGGTTGCGGCTTGCGCGTGAGTGAGCTGGTTGGGCTCGATGTGGGCGATATCCATATCGATGACGGGTTTGTCCTGGTGCGCGGTAAGGGCTCCAAGGAGCGTCTGGCCCCGTTGGTGGGAAGCGCGGCTCGCGCCCTGACACACTATATAGGTGACGGGCGCACTCTCCTGGCCGCCCAT
>CAVEDI010000184.1:0-2043 GCA_963614405.1 Oscillospiraceae bacterium
ACAGAGCGGCTGCACAGCCTGCGTCCGAGAGGGCCAGCACGCTGCCCTTGGCGGCGTATTCTTCCACCAGCACAATGCCCTCAGCGCATTTTTCCATGATCTGCAGCGGCACCGCACAGGCGGCGTCCAGTGCGCTCCAGCGGCTGGCCGTAGTCCTGGTCGCGCAGGAACTGGATCACGGTCTGCAACGCGTCCTTCGAAGCAGAGGAAACACGCAGCTTGTCGGCCTCGATGGTCACCTTGACCTTGAGCTTTTGATCCTTGATGTCCTTGTTGATCTTCTTGGCGGTCGCCTGGTCGATGCCCTCGACGATATGGCCGAGCACGCGCACGGTGCCGCCCGATGCCGCCTGCGGAGCATCCCACGAGACAGCCTTGAGGTCGATGCCGCGCTTGATGAGCTTGGAGCTCAGCACGTCGACAATCTGTTTGGAGACAAAGTCGGCCGGGGCGTTGATCGTAAAGAGCTTGTCGCCCTTCGAAAGCTCGATCGTGGCGCCGGAATCCTTAAGGTCATAGCGCTGGGAAATCTCGCGCGTGGTCTGCTGGAAGGCGTTGTCGACCTCTTGCATGTTGACCTCGGACACGACGTCGAAGCTGGAATCTTTAGCCATGATGTTTCCTTTCGCGTACGAGCGGCCTAGTAGCTATCGTACGAATTGTCGGTAGAATCGGTGGGTGTCTGACCGTCAGTTGCGGTATCGGCGCCATCCGTGGACTGGGCATCGGTACCGTCGGTGGTATCGGTACCATCGGTGGTGTCGGTACCATCAGAACTTTCACCATTCTCGGAATCAGACGTCTCCTTCTTGGGAACGGTGATCGTCGCACGCGCCACGCCCGAGGTCTTGGTATCGTAACGAACCTTTTCACCGTTCTTGGTAACGGTGACATCGGAAGGCTTGGACGTGGTGATCTCGATCGAAGACTCGGGCGTGTACTCCTGCTCAAAGGGGCCAGTCGCCTGGGCGCCATAGACCGACTTGCCGTCGACCTTGACCTCAATCCACGCGGTCTTTCCCTTGGCAACGGAGACCTTGACCTTCGTGACCTCGTTCTCTTCCTTCTTGGCCGTCGTCTTGGTGGCGTCCGAATCAGTCGACTCATCCGTCGCCTCATCGGTGTCTTCATCCTCGTCGACCGTTTCGGTCTTCTTAGAAGACTTCTTGGTCGTCGTCTTGGTAGCAGTGGGCGTCTCGGGCATGTTCTCGGGCGCCGAAGATGCGCAACCGCGCAGAAGCACCACGATGAGCACAATCAACAGCAGCGCAACGGCGCCGATGCCGGCGTAGACGATACGCGGATCGAGCCCGTTGTTTTGAGGAGTACGTGATCCGCCGCGTCCACGACCGGAACTGCTGCGGCCGCTTCCCTGAGGCATACGACCGCGATTGCTATCGGAACGGCCGCGATAGCCACCCTGGCCCTGAAGGCTGCGTTGACCCGAGCGGGGCGCAAGTTCACCGCGGCCTTGATAGCCACGCTGGCCCGAACGCGGAGCCGAAGAGCGCTGGCCATACGGCTGTGATTGAGAGCGAAGACGCGGCGTCACCTGCGTGGTATCGGCATCCGCATAGCCACCGCGAGAGCGTCCCGTAGAGACACCACGGTAACCGCGATCGGAATAGCCACCGTCGCCGTAGCCGGCACGAGGGTCACGCGCCACGCCGCGGGCAGCGGGAAGCGCACGGTCCTCGGGCATCGGCGTACTGCGGAACCGGTCACGCTGTGAGCGAATCTCCTCGCCTGAACCCGTCTCGGTAATATAACCGGCCTGCTGAGGACGCTGTCCATAGCGGGTCGAACGACCGCCCTGAACCATCAGGAAGCGCCCGTTGTCGACCGAGGAACGCGAATTGACGTAGCCGGCGGCGTCCTGAAAACGACCGCCCTGCTGGGACGTCTCGCGTTCGTATGCCATCAGGTCGTCAAAGTAGGCATTGACGACCTCGCGCGGATTGAGGCCCAAAAAGCGAGCATAGCTCGAAATCATGCCCTGCGCATAGCCGCGGTATGTGCTCGTCAGATACACGAGCACGAGCG
>CAVEDI010000185.1:0-4567 GCA_963614405.1 Oscillospiraceae bacterium
TGCTGCCCCTCGCGAACCTCGCCGACCTTGTCACCGAAATGCGCCCCATCAAACACTACTTCGACGAAGGACTCCTAGCCCGCCAAGGCATCAAATACTAGCCATTGGGGACGTCCCGAATGGCTAGGCGGTGGCGCGGCCGAGCCAGTTGCCGCTGTGGTGGTAGATGGTGAACATCGTGGCCGTGATGAGCCAGGTTACGGGGTAAACCAACAGCAGGTGCTCAAGAGACGGATCGAACGGCATAATCGCAAACACCCAGATCACCCTGAGCACGACAGTGCCAAAAATCGTGAGCAGCATGGGCTGCAAGCTCACGCCGGCACCGCGAATGGAGCCCGACGCGTTTTCGATAATCGAGAAGATCGCGTAGAACGGCGCGATGAAATGAAGAATCGTCGTGGTGTACGCCGAAATCGAAACATCGTCGACAAACAGACGCGACAACGGACCCGAGAACACCAGCAGCACGGCAGACAGGCCACCAATGAGCATAAACGACAGCACGAGCGACGTATGGTAGCCCTTGCGCATGCGCTCATAGTTGCGCGCGCCAAAGTTCTGTGCCGAGAACGTGGTGATCGACACGCCGAGCGCCTCGGTAACCATCCAGACAATGCCATCTAAGCGGCCCGAAAGACCCCACGCCGTGGTGACATCGGCACCAAACGAGTTGACCGACACCTGAATCAAAACGTTGGAAATCGAATACGCAGCAGACTGAAAGCCAAGCGGCAGACCACACGAGATCATGCTCTTACAAATGCCAGGATCAATGCCGAGTTTGGACAGCGAAAGCCGCCACGCACCCGGTGCGTGCATCATGCGAATCACGATCATCGTGGCGTTGGAGCAAATGGTCAGCGCCACCGCGATGCCGCAGCCCAGCGCCTCCATATGAAGCACGGCAACAAAGATGACATCCAGCACCGCATTAACAAGGCAGCCGGAAGCGATGATCACAGCAGGCCCGCGCGTGTCGCCCACGGCGCGTAGCAGTGCCGTTCCCATATTGAGCAGCAGCGCCGCAACCATGGCGGCAAAATAGCAACGAGCATAGGCCACGCCCTCGGCCAAAAGTTCATGCGGAGTGTTCATAAGTACCAGCATGGGCTCAACGAACACTATGCCAAGAATCGAGAAAACGATACCGCCCACCAGCGCGAGCGTCATGGCCGTATGGACCGAACGGCTCAGTCGCTCATCATCGTGCTGACCAAAATACTGACCGGTAATGACCGCGCAGCCGGCGCCGACGCCAACGCAAAAGCCAATGCAGAGCTCGGTGAGCACCATCGTAGCTTGAATGCCACCTAGCGCGAGCTTGCCGCCAAACTGACCGACGATATAGGTACCGATAAGCGTGTAGGCCTGCTGAAAAAACGAACTAAAAAAGATGGGAACGCACAGCGAAAGCAGCTGCTGCCAAATAACACCCTGCGTTACATCGATAGCCGTAGATTTCTTAGCCACACGCCCTCCCCAAAAGCGTACGTCAACCGACAAAACAGTAATTAAAGACCTAAGCTAATAGCAGCTTAGCACCGACCGACGTAGACCGAAACACCCCGAGTCAGAGCCCGGTGCAAACTATCTGCCTAGTGATACAGCCCCGGCTGGTAGTGATACTCGTTGCTCACGTGCGGGCACAGCTGCCAAAAGGCGACGGCACTCGCCGCGGCCACGTTGAGCGAATCGACCCCGTGCGCCATCGGAATGCGCACGGCTCGGTCGCAGTCCGCGATAGTCTTGGCGCCCAGGCCGCCACCCTCGGTGCCCATAAAGATCGCCAGGCGATCAACCTCCTGCAGCGCAGGATCGTCCAGCGAAACGGAGTCGTCCGTCAGCGCCATCGCAGCGCACGAAAAACCGGCTTCGTGCAGTGCCGCCAGGCCATCGTGCGGCCACACACGAGCCTCGCTGCCAATACGCGTCCACGGCACCTGAAACACCGTGCCCATGCTCACGCGGGCCGAGCGACGGTACAGCGGGTCGCAGCACGTCGGACTGACCAAAATACCGTCGACATTGAGCGCGGCGGCCGAGCGGAAAATCGCACCCACGTTCGTGTGGTCGACAATACCCTCGAGCACGCACACGCGCACCGGGCGCTCCCCCGCCGCCTCGACGACGCCACCCAAGAACTCATCAACCGGAATCTGCCGCGGGCGACGAAACGCCGCGAGCGCACCGCGCGTCACGTTAAAGCCCGTCAGCTGCTCCATGAGTTCCATGGAAGCCACGAACACAGGAACCGGACCTGGGCCCTCGCGCACAACCAGGCGCTCAAACAGCGGCATCATCTGGTCGAGCCAGCGTTCGCCCAAAAGAAAGCTCACCGGCTCGTATCCGGCACGCACCGCGCGCTCAATAACCTTGGCACTCTCGGCGATAAAGATGCCCTTTTGCGGCTCTAGCACGCAGCGCAGCTCACGCTCGGTCAGTCGCACGTAGGCATCGAGCCGCTCGTCCTCGAGCGAATCAATTCGCAGAACCTCAACGGCATCAGTCATAGCAGCCTGCCCGCACCCTTCTTTACAGCACATCTATACCAAACGAGGCGACGCTAAGCGCCGCCCCATACATTCAATCAACCCGATAATACCGTTCACGCCAGGCGATTTACGCCTCAACGCGACGATACGTCACGAACTCATAATCGACACCCTCGTCGCCCTCGCCCGAGGCAATCGTGGCAACACCGCCACGCCACGCAATCTCCCACGCGGGATCGGCGTCCAAATCGGGAAAGTACGTGTCCACGGCATGAGTGCAATGGTTGTGCGTGACCTCGGCCTCGGCGCAATACGGCAAAAACTGCCGATAGACATCGCCGCCGCCGATCACCCACGCAACGGGCTCATCGGCAACCGCGGCGAGCGCCTCGTCGATGCTATGCACCACGTCGACGCCCTCGACAGCAAAATCCTCGTCGCGGGTAAGCACGATATTGCGACGGTTCTTGAGTGGACGCCCACCGGGAAAACTCAGCAGCGTCTTGCGCCCCATGATGACCGGGCAGCCCTTGGTGCAGGCCACAAAATGGCGCATGTCGGCGCGATTGGACACCACCATGTCGCCCTCGCACCCAATGCCCCAATCGTCACACACGGCAACGATAGCAGATAGCTTACACGTCATGAGCACCACCTACACCGCAATGGGAATGTTCTTGACCTGCGGGCCGTGCTCATAGCCCTCGACGATCAGGTCATCGGTCGTAAACGCATAGAAGTCATGCACATCGGGGTTGAGCGTTACCTTGGGTGCCGCAAACTGCGGACGCTCGATAAGCTCGCGGACGATATCGACATGACGATCATAGATATGGGCGTCGGCGATCACGTGCAGCAGCTCACCGGGAATCATATCGACCGACTGCGCGACCATCATCAGCAAAATGGCGTACTGGCACACGTTCCAGTTGTTCGCGGCCAAAATGTCCTGGCTGCGCTGGTTGAGAATCATGTTGAGCGTCGGCTTGTCGTCCTGAGGACGCTGCGTCACGTTATAGGTCACGCTATAGGCGCACGGATAAAGGTGCATCTCGGACAAATCGCTAAACACGTACGTATTGGTCATAATGCGGCGACTATACGGCGTGTGCTTAAGGTCGTACAGCACACGGTCCATCTGGTCGAAGTCGCCCTCGGCGTAATGGCTCTTCTGACCAATCTGATAGCCGTAGGCTTTACCGATGGAACCGGTCTCATCGGCCCACTCATCCCAGATATGGCTGTTGAGATCATGCACGTTATTGGACTTCTTTTGATAGATCCACAGAATCTCGTCCATGGCAGACTTAAGCGCCGTACGACGCAGGGTGAGCGCAGGGAACTCCTCGCGCAGATCATAGCGCGCCGTGACACCAAAGTTTTTAATGGTATAGGCAGGGGTGCCGTCCTCCCACACCGGACGGACCTTTTGGCCCTCGGTGGTGGTGCCATGGTCCAAGATATCGCGGCACATGGTTACAAACTGTTGATCAGCCTTGCTCATTGACCCTCCTGTCAGTCGCCTACAAGCGAGATTCATTGTAGCCCAGGCGCACGCGGCCCCACAGCCCAAACATAAGCGCTCATTTTCTGACATATGACAGAAATTCCTTGCGCAAATCTGCACGTTCGCTATTCTATTGTTGACATATGTCAGATAAGGAGTGCGCATGGCAGGAAGACGCGAAAAATTACGCCGTGTTGGGATCATCCCCGAATATCGCGGCTTTACCCCCGACGGCCTTGCCAGCGGAGACGCCATCGATATGACAGTCGACGAGCTCGAGGTGCTGCGCCTGTGCGACCTGGAAGGCCTTAACCAAGAGGCAGTCGCACAGCAGATGGGCATCGCGCGCGCCACGGTGGCGGCTATTTGCAGCCGAGCGCATCGTAAGGTGGCAAACGCGCTGGTCAACGGGCGAGCGCTCAGTATCGAGGGCGGCAATATCGCATACTCCCCCATCACCACGACAACGGCCGCATGGCCAGCAAAGGAGGTCGACACCATGAGGGTGGCAACCACGTACGACAACGGCAAAATCTTTATGCACTTTGGCCGCAGCGAGCAGTTC
>CAVEDI010000186.1:0-4571 GCA_963614405.1 Oscillospiraceae bacterium
ACATATCGAGTGCGGTATGGGATGTCTCAATTTCTGGCACGGCCAGGTTCGTAGGAAGCCCAAGCCCGTTGTCCCCATAGCAAACAGCCGTCAGTGTCTGGGCCACCCTCCATGAAACAGGGTCTATTTCGCAGGCCGCCCGTTCGCCCTCGCGCTCGATGACCGATGCCATATAGCGGGCGAGCTTTGTATTGGACACGCTGACCGCTGCCAGATATACGCCAAGCGCCTCGGCAGGCGTTGGCTCTGGAGCCGGATCGTCGGCATCGATTGTGCCCAGCGCTGCTCGGCAGATATCGGCCCCGTGCCCCGTCAGAGCAAGATCGACCCCATACTGTCCAGCAAGTTCAAGGACCGCCTCGCGGTCCAAAAAGGCGTCCGCCAGGCCCATCGCCGCATCGCATCGGCCCGCCTTAAGCAAAATCCGGGCCGCCCTCGGAACAAGTTCGGGGCGAACCTCGGCCACCAACTTACGCAAACGCAAGCGTCCGTTATCCTCCGTGCCCAGACACGTAAAACTCCGCTCGGCGGGGTCCAAGCCAAAGATCGGGTAGTCGCGTACAAAGTAGGACTGGTCGACCATCGACAGCCTTACCCCACAAGCCTCGAGTTCTGCTATATTGCCCTCGCCCATCAAAACCATGAGACATGCCACGCAAAACAGCTCATTATTGTCGAGCGAAGCCAGATCGACAAGTGCCGCGCCATATACGTTGACAATCTCGTTTTCGAGCAGGCCGGCTACGTCGCCTTGGCCATACAGACCCGTCTGCAATGCCGAAACGAGCTCGGGCACGCCCTGCGTGAGCTGATAAAAGTCGAGCGATGTGCTGATCGAAAACGCCGATGCCCACGCCGAATACTCATAGGCATGCACCTTGAGCATCTGCGCATTGATCTTAACCGAATCGCCCAGCCCATGAATCAGCTGACGATTTGAAGGGCGGCAGGAGATAAAGACCCCTACCCCCATAGCGCGCAGGCCGCGAATCCTGTCGATGAGGTCTTCGGTATCGTGCTGATCGAGGTTTGGCACATTATCAATCGCGATAAGGGAGTGCGGTTTGTCTTTGAGTTCTTCGGTAACCACCTCGAGCTGCATAAACACCTCGCGCCCAGTGGCGCGATCGGCCTCGATAATCCGCACGGGGCCTCGCGTCGGGTCGCATTTAACCTCATGGGTGTACTGCAGCAGCACCGAGGTCTTCCCAAACCCGTCGGGCGCATAAAGAACCACGATGCCGGCCTTTCGGCCCTTGGCGATAAGCTCATTCATCAAGCGTTCGCGTCGCACCATATAGCCTCCGCCCAGCGGCATCAGCTCGAGGTCGTCTATACCGCTCAAATCGTTTACCATGCCCGCTCCTCAACTCGACCGTATGGACACTGTAGCCGCAAGACCATACAAGCCGCGCTATGAATAGAGCGACCTTGTGTTTTAGGTTGTCTTTTGGTACGCAAGCGGCAAGTTTTTGTACAGCGAGGGCCGATTGTTATTAATCCCCCGACTAATCGGTCTTTAAGCAGGTAAATGAGCTTGTCAGCTTGTCCCATCTAAGCGGCAGTGTAACGCAGATGAACAGGGTTCAGTTATGTCATTCAACTCGCCTAGCACCCGCTACCGTCTACGACCTTTTAGTGGCATTTTTGCATAGAATCTGATATGGAATGAATTAAACTGTTGGGCGTCCGGCGTTCGTCAAGCTTGTGGCAAGATTTTGGTCAAGTGGGCGGACAGGGATAGCAAAAAGGCCCCCGCAAAGCGGAGGCCTTAGGCAAGGCTATGTCGAGCTGTAGGATTCGCGCTACTCGCAGAGCGAAAGGGCGGCCTCGTCGGCAACGACAACGCAGTTGGTGTGCAGCTGCAGGATCGAAGCCGGGCACTCGGGCGTAACCGGACCATAGCACATGTCATGCACGGCCTGAGCCTTGGCCTCGCCGTTGGCGACGACCAGGATCATGCGGGCATACATGATGGTCTGGGTACCCATGGTGTAGGCCTGACGAGGAACATCGTCGATGCTGTCGAACAGGCGGCTGTTGGCCTGAATGGTGCTCTCGGTGAGGTCGACGCAGTGCGTGCCCTTGGAGAAGTGGTCATCGGGCTCGTTGAAGCCGATGTGACCGTTGTTGCCAATACCGAGCAGTTGCAGATCCGGGTAACCGGCGTCGGCGACAATCTTGTCGTACTCAGAGCAGGCAGCGGCGGCGTCGGGGTTGGAACCGTCGGGCACATGCGTGTTGTTCAGGTCGATGTTGATGTGATCGAAGAAGTTCTCACGCATGAAGTAGTGATAGCTCTGGGGATCGTCGTGCGAAAGGCCGCGATACTCGTCCAGGTTGTAGGTGCTGACCTCGGCAAAGTCGACGTCGCCCTTCTTGTACCAAGCAGCGAGCTGCTTGTAGGCACCGATCGGGGTGGAGCCGGTGGCAAGACCCAGCACACAGTCGGGCTTGAGGATAACCTGGGCCGAGATGATATTAGCGGCCTTGCGGCTCATATCCTCGTAGTCTTTAGCTTTAATAATCTTCATTACGCGTCCTTTCTCGTTCAAGAGAGGCAAGGCTCCCTTACAAGCACTTGCCCGCGGCCCGCGTCGGCCGCAACCAACGTGTGCGGCCACCAGGGCGAGGTCGCGTAATGTATGTGTCTCGTGTCTAACCGCGTCGAGGCCCCTGCCCGTCCACGGTGACCCAAAGCCTTTTAGCTTCGGACAAATCCCATCTTGCCACTGAGGGCGTCCTCTTTCAAGGGCGCCCTCCGTAAACGTGTTTGAATTGTAGGCTAATGGCCACGTGCACTTGCTAGCGCTCGCGAGCAACGATGAGCTGGTCCATCTCTTCGACATGCACGCCAACGGAGCCCTTGATACTCGAGAACTCAACGGAGTTGCACACCAAGATGGGAACCGTCACATCGTAGCCCTCGGCAGCAATTGCCTCGCGATCGAACTCAATGAGTACATCGCCCTTATGGACGATGTCACCCACTTGCGCATGTACGGTAAAGTGCTTGCCCTCGAGCTGAACAGTGTCCAAACCAACGTGGATGAGCACGTCCAAGCCATCGACCGTGTTAAGCGCAACGGCGTGTCCCGTGGGAAAAATAGCCTCGACCTTGGCATCAGCCGGCGCGATCACGCGCGTTCCGGTGGGCTGAATCGCCACGCCCTGGCCCAAAAGGCCAGTAGCAAACGTCTGATCGTTTACCTCGGAGAGCGGAATGACGTCACCCGAGATGGGAGCATCCAACGTAAGGACTCGACCACGCATACCAAAAGACCTTAGGACTTTAGTGAACATGCTCCCCCTCGGACATACCGATCAACCAAAATAACCTTAACAGTTTACCACTTGGCACCCGTTTTTGACCATTAGGGAAGTTCGCGCTTGACAACCTCGACGATGTCGTCGACAACGCGCTGGGTCAGCTCGTGCGTCTCGGCCTCGGCCATCACGCGGACCAGCGGCTCGGTACCGCTCGGGCGCACCAGAATGCGGCCACGGCCGTCAAGCTCCTTCTCGGCAGCAGCGACGGCATCCCAGATGGGCTGGCAATCGTCCAGACCAGCCTTGTTGTCGGAATGCACGTTGACGAGTACCTGCGGGTACTTCTTCATGATGCCGGCAAGATCGGTGAGGGTACGACCGGTGCGCTTGAGCACGGCCAGCAGCTGCAGAGCCGTCACCAAGCCGTCGCCGGTGGTGTTGTGCTCCAGGAAGATGATGTGGCCGGACTGTTCGCCGCCGATGACGGCGCCGTCCGCGAGCATGCGCTCCAGAACGTAGCGGTCGCCCACGGCGGTCTGGACCATCTCGAAGCCCTGCTCCTTCATAGCGATGGAGAAGCCCAGGTTGCACATGACGGTCGAGACGATCTCGGAGTTGGCGAGCTTGCCGCGAGCGGCGAGGTCAGAACCGCAGATAGCCAGGATGTAGTCACCGTCGATCTCATTGCCCTCGCTGTCCACGAACAGCACGCGGTCGGCGTCGCCGTCGTGGGCCAGACCGATGTCAGCATGGGTGCGCAGCACGAGCTCGCGCAGGGGCTCGAGGTGAGTGGAGCCGCACTCAACGTTAATGTCGGTGCCGCAGTAATCGGTGTTGATAGCGTGCACCGTGGCACCCAGGCGCTGCAGCGCGGCGGGCGTAGTCTGGCAAGAAGCGCCATGGCCGCAGTCGACGGCAACGACCAGACCGTCAAGCCTCAGGCCATCAAGCGTATCGATGGCGTGGTCGACATATGCCTTGCGGGCATCCTTCATCTTGATAATGTGGCCCACGCCGGCGCCGGTCGGCAGCGTGTCGGCAGCCATGGCTTCCTCGGACATGACCCAGGCGCTGATCTCTTCCTCGACAGCATCAGGAAGCTTCATGCCCTTGCGGCTAAAGAACTTGATGCCGTTGAACTCCGGCGGATTGTGCGAAGCGGAGATAACGATGCCGCCGTCGAGCTCGTTTTGGACGGTGAGCAGCGCCACGGCGGGCGTGGGGATGACGCCGCAGCAGTGCGGGCGGCCGCCCTCGGCCATAATGCCGGCGGTCAGAGCACTCTCGAGCATGGTGCCCGA
>CAVEDI010000187.1:0-22403 GCA_963614405.1 Oscillospiraceae bacterium
TCGATGCGCAGGTCGGACTGGTTGATTTTTCCGCCGATCTCCTCGGCCTCGGGAAGCACGGCGACGGTAGCCGTGGAGGTCTGAATGCGGCCCTGGGACTCGGTCTTGGGGACGCGCTGGACGCGGTGCACGCCGGACTCGTACTTCATGACGGAGTAGACGCGGTCGCCCTCGACCTTGAACTCAATGGACTTAAAGCCACCGGCCTCGCTGGGGCTGGAGTCGAGCACGGTAGTCTTCCAGCCGCGCGACTCGCAAAAGCGCTGATACATCTTGTACAGGTCGCCGGCGAAGATGGCCGCCTCGTCGCCACCGGCGGCGGAGCGGATCTCGACGATGGTGTTCTTGTCGTCGTTGGGGTCGCTCGGGATGAGCATGTACTTGATGTCTTCCTCGAGCTGGGGAAGCTTGGCCTCGTTTTCGGAGATGTCCATCTGGAGCATCTCCTTCTCATCGGCATCGGTGGTATCGTGCAGCATTTCCTTGGCAGCCTCGATGTCATCGAGCGCGCCGATGTACTCGCGCGAGGCGGCGATGAGGTCGGACTGGTGCGCGTATTCCTTGTTGAGACGCGTGAACTCCTTGATATCGGAGGCGACGGCCGGGTCGGAAAGCTTCTTCTCGAGCTCCTCGTAGGCCTTGATGATCTTTTCGAGCTTGTCGCGCATGGCGGGACTCCTTTATGTGCGTGAAGGCGAAAATCGGCAGAGTTGATGGGGCGCGCGGCGCCACTGCGGGGGTAAGCCCAGCTAGAACATGTCGATCTTCAGATACATGCGCATCCCTTCGCGTATGAGGTACATAGTTGCGGTCTAACCCATACATGATAGCGTGCGCAGGCATACCTGCATATAACCCGCACGGAATGCGACAAAGGGTCAGCCTCTTTCCTTGAATACAACTTCATCCGAACGCCTCCCGCATTCATCCGCACATATACGGATAAATTTGGGAATCCGATACCCTGAGGGCCGGATCGGCCGGCCCCGGGAGATCGGAGGACGCCATGTCCGGAAAGGGCGGGAAGGGCGCCGCGAGGGCGGTCCCGAGGACCCACGGCAGGCTCACCGGGTACGAGCGGGACACGGTCCAGAGGATGCTGAAGCGCAGGGTTCGCTCGGCCACTTCCTCGAGAGGTTCAAGGGCGTATCGACCCGCAGGCTCCACAGCTGCCTGATGTGGTTCAGATGGCTGCGCGAGGCCGCACGCGTCGGGGACAGGACGTCGCTCATGCGCGAGCAGCTCGACGACGGGCGCTACGAAAAGATCCGGAAGAAGATGATGGAGCCGGAGTACGAGTTCCATCTGGAGCCGGACGTGCAAACGGCGGGTTAACATAGCCTTTCACCAAAAAGGGCGAGCGGCCGCGCCCTGCGACCACCCGCCCTCAATCAAAGCCCTTCTCGGCCGCCGTAGCTACCGGTTCCGGCGCCGCAGGATAACGCCTGCGGCGATCAGCACCACCGCGCCGCCCGCGATGCCACCCAGGGCCATCGGCGACAAGCTGGTATCGCCCGTATAC
This sequence comes from Oscillospiraceae bacterium, assembly GCA_963614405.1. Classification (GTDB taxonomy): domain Bacteria; phylum Actinomycetota; class Coriobacteriia; order Coriobacteriales; family Coriobacteriaceae; genus Collinsella. Next base: position 1,523 of record CAVEDI010000187.1, read on the forward strand.
GGCAGACCCGGCTTCTCCTCCTTCGGCACCGGTGACTTGCTCGGCGGATTGGTGGGCGGCTCCGTCGGCGGGGTGGTCGGCGGCGTGTACGTGTTCTTGAACACCGGCGCCATGGCGCCGTCATAGGTTACCGTCGCCACCAGATGGCCCGCACCGTCGTCCGTCACCGTCACCGTTACCCGGTGCTCGGCCGCGTCGTACGTCACGTTCTTCTGACCGTCGTCCACCTCGGAGATGCTGTAGGCGTACGTTCCGGGCTTGTCGTACGAGATCGCCTCGAAGCCCACCGTGCCGTCCGCCGCGTTCTTTGCGGTCTGCAGCACCTTGCCGTCGGCATCCTTCAGCTGGAAGGAGAACTGCCCTTCCTTCAGGTCCTCGCCGCTCAGCACCTTGGAGGCCCCCAGCTTCACCTCAGTCGCGGCCGGCGCGTAACTGTTGCTGAACGCCACCGCATCCGCAGCCTTGCCGCCCTTGCTGTAGGCAACCTGCGCCTCCAGCGCGTGCGTCTCCGCATTCTCCGTCACCGTCACCGTCGCGGTAAAGACCGTCGTGTCGTAGGTGACGCCGTTCGCCGTCGCCCCTGCCCGCTCGGACACGGTGTAGACGTACGTCCCCACCTTGTCCAGCTGCAGCGGCGCGAAGCCGAACGTGCCGTCGGCGCCGTTCTGCACCGTCTGCACCACGTTACCGTCGGCGTCCTTCAGGTCGAAGAAGAACTCACCCTCGGCCAGGTCGCGGCCGGTCAGAGCCTTCGTTCCGGTAATCGTCGCCGTCGTTGCCGTCGGCGTGTAGGTGTTGGTGAAGGTCAGATCCGCAGCCGTCTTGTTCGCCGTCGCGGTCAGCTGGCCGCTGCCGTCATCGGTCACGTTCACCGTTACGTCCAGCACCGCATCGCTGTAAGTGATGGTGCCATCTTGGCCCGCAACCTCCTTCACCTGGTACGCATGCGAACCAGTTGCGGTGTACGAGATGGCCTTGAAGGTAAACGCTTTACCCACGTTCGTGGTCCGGTCGATCTCCTGCCCGGTGGCCACGTCAATCAGCGCGAATGTGAACTCGCCATCGGCGGGCGTCCGCGTGGTGGCCGGGTCGGCATTCTCAAGCATCTTGGTGCCAGAGATCTGGTAGGAGGTCTGACCCGGCTGGTAGCTGTTCGCAAACGTCATGGTATTGGGGGTGACGCCGTTCTCGGTGCCCTCGCTCGGTTTCACCGTAGAGCTCTCTACCACCAGCTTGCCGTCGTTGTTGTCCTTCACCACGTAGGTCAGGGTGTACGTCTTGCCGGTGTAGGTCACGCCCGGCACGCCCGGCGCGCCGTCCGTCGGCTGCACCTCACGGACCGTGAAGGGAAAGGTGCCCGCATGGTCGAAGGTCAGCTCGTTAAAGTAAACCTTGCCCTTGGCGTCGTTCTTCTGGGTCTGGAGCACCGTACCGTCAGACCCCACCAGCTCGAAGGCGAAGTCTCCCGCCTTTAGCTGATAGCTGCCGTCGTGCACGTCAACGCTCTTGGTGAGGGCGATCGCGCCGGAGTTCGTCGCCTTCGCCTTGTAGGCGTTGGTGAAGGTGGGCTTCGTGGCGTCCGCGCCGTCGTAGGCGACGCTCGCCTGCAGCGTGCCGGCATTGTCCACAACCGTCACCGCGGCATGGTGCACCGCGTCGTCGTAGGTCACGTAGGCCAGATCACCCTTCCGCTCCACGATAGTGTACTCGTACGTGCCCGGCTTCGCGTAGGAGAAGGCGTCGAAGTTAACACTTCCGTCCGCGCCGTTGGTCGCGGTCCGGACGGGCTTGGCCCCGGCAAGCTGCTCAGCAGTCATTTTGCCCTCGTACACATCGAAGGTGAACTCGCCGTCCTTGGGGACGATCGGCGTGTTGTCGTCCTTCTTCACATAGCTCTTCTGCGCACCGAGGGCCAGACCGGTCGCGGCCGGCTGGTAGGTGTTGGTGAAGGCATCCGAGCCGGATGCGCTCGTCACGATCGCCTTCGCATTCAGTGCTCCGTTCCCGCCGTCTGTGACCGTCACCGTATAGGTGAGGGCATGATTGTCATAGACCATGCCCGGCTCCGCGCCCGGCTGCTCCACGATGGTGTAGGTGAAGTCCTTGCTCGCGGCGCCGTCCAAGTCGGAGAGCTGGAACTCGCGCGTGAAGCAGACCTTGCCGTTTGCATCGTTCTTCGCGGTGGCGATCACGTTGCCGGCAGCGTCCTTCAGGTCGAAGGTGAACTCGCCGTCCGCAGGCTTCGTCGTGTGATCGAAGCCGTCCGCAACCTTGATGGTCTTGGTCGCCGTCAGCTCCACGGATCCCTTTGCGGTGTAGGTGTTGTTGAAGGTGGGAGCCGTAGCGGTACCGTCATAGGTGACGGTCACCTTCGTCTTGTTGTTGTCGTCCTGGTTCTGCTCTACCTTGACGTGGACCTTGACTTCCTTGGCGTCGTAGGCCACGCCGTCGACGGACTGGCCGGCCTTCTCCTCCTTGAGCGTGTAGTCGTACTCGCCCAGGTTCAGGCCCTTGACGGTCAGCTTGACCTTGCCATTCTTATCGTTGGTGCCGCGAGCGTCCTCATTGCCGTCCTGGTCGTACAAGCCGAAGGTGAACGCATCGGCCGTCAGGTCCTTGCCCGCGAGAACTTTCGCGGCCTCAACGGTGACGTCCGCCGTCGGCTTCGTGTTGGTGAAGGTCGGCACGGCCTTCTCACCGTCGTAGGTGACGGTCGCCTTCAGCTCGCCCTTTTCGTCGGTGACCTTGACGTGGACCTTCACGCCCTTCGCGTCGTAGACGACGGTCGAGTCGGCGCCCTTCACCTCCTTGATGGTGTAGTCGTGGTCGCCCGGCGTAGCGTAGTCGATGGCTGCAAAGGCGACCTTGCCGTCCTTCTCGTTTTGGACAGTCTGAACCACGCTGCCGTCCTTGTCGAGCAGCTGGAACGTGAAGTCACTCCCCGCGAGCTCACCGCCCGTGAAGCGCTTCGTCGCCTTGAGCGTTACCGAGGTCTCCTTCGGGCGGTACGTGTTCGTGATCACCGCAATCTGATCGTCGATCACCTGAGATGTGGCGGTGCCATCATCCTTATAGATCTGCTCCATTTTGACGACTGGCTCGGTCAGATTTCCCTTGCCGTCATCCTTCACCGTTACGGTCACTTTGTATTCGGCGCTGGAGTAGCTGACACCGCCCAGCCAACTGGGATCGCTCTTGGCGGGCGTAGTCTCGGCAATGTAGTAGGTGTACTCGCCAGGCTTCTCATACTTAATCTCTCCGAAGCTAAATTCTTCGGCGCTCGTAACGGTCTTCTCGACCTGCTTCATGCCGGCCACGGGCGCTGCCGTGGCACCATCAGGCATCGGCGTTCCATCGGCGGCGCGCAGGCAAAGCTCGAAGCTGTCGGCGCTAGTCCACTCACGGCCGGTGAACTTCTTCTTCGCCTTGATGCCTGTGAGCGTCACCGAAGACTTCACGCTGTAGCTGTTGGTGAACACCAGCTTGTTGTCTTTGGCCACCGTGCCGTCGGAATTCTGCGGGGCAATCCTGCCCGAGATGCTATTGCCTTCTTCAGTCAGATTCTTGTCACCCTGCTTGCGGCCGGTCAGCTTATAGCCCGCGGGCATCTTGTCTGCGCCGGTCAGCTCCTGCACCGCGTACTGGTCACCCTCGGCGAGACCGTACACGCGGATCGTCTGGTCGGCCGTGATGGTCTGCTCGCGGCCGTTCTCGAGGTCGAACATTTTGCCGACCTGCTTCTCGATTGCGGTCCCCGCGTTCTCAAACACCGCGGCCTTGTACGTCTTCCCCGCCGTCGTGGGCACGGTGAACTTGAAGGTGAACCCCGCGTCCGGTTTTCCCGTCAGGCCCACTGGCACCATGACCTTCTTCATCACCTCGAGGCTCGCCTCGCGTTCGTTCGCCACGCGCACGCAGGTGGCGCCCGTAAACAGGGCGTTCAGATTCATGTCGCCCAGGTCGGCGCGGGCGCCCTTCGCATTAGCGTCACCAGACACGTCCTGCGTGATGCCCATACGTATCCAGCCCGTCTCGGTCTCCAGGCGGTAAGGTTCGTCCTTCTTGGTGGGCCCATACTGGTAGACACGTCCATTGGCGCCGTACTTAAGATGTACCTCATTCTCGCCGCCCTTGGCGTCATTGTTCCAGGAAAGGTTGCCGTTGCCGTCGAGCGTCCCGTCGGACGTCTGGCGCTGGCCCTTGATCCACGTGAGCGTGTTGTCAATGTCGCCCTCTGCGCCAAACTGGCCCAGGCTCTTCATGAGCGAGCCCACGCCCACGAACGTCGAAACGCCGTCATCAACTGTACCAGCATCGGCGTGGACGCCGTAATCGTCCACAATCACCTTGATGAGCCTGTCATTAAGCAGAAAGCCATTGGGCGCCGAGACCTCCTTTAGGAAGTAGGTACCCTTCACGAGCGGCTCGCTACTGTCGCTCGTAGACGGGAATACGCCCGCCCCTTCGAGCTTGACCGGGTTGGCGACCGACCTCGTCGTCAGGGTGTCGTAGGGGGCCTGGTCGCCATCGAGCACGGCCTTGCCGTTCGCATCCGTAGTCACCTGGGTGGACTTGTAAAGGCCGAACTTCGCCCCGTCAACGGGCTTACCCTCGGTATCGGTCTTCTGCACGAACAGGCGATTCTGGATGTTCGTGACGAGCAGGCGCGTGGCGAACTGCCACTTGAAGTTCGTGCCGTCTGCGATGTCGTCGCTGTACACGTGGACTGTGTTCTCAGGCGTCGCGTCGCCGATCGAGCTCGCCGTTGTGTGGTAGATGGCCACCGTGTACTCGACATCCTTGCGGGCATCACCGCTCAGCAGGTAGTAGTACTTGGAGATGTCACCGGGCAGATTTTGAATCTCTACCTGGTACTGGCCGCTTGTGTTGAGCGTGAAGGCGTGCAGGTCCTTCTTCGCCGCCTCGATAGCACCGGTCATGCCCGGCTCCTTGGCGAGGGTGTATCCCGCTCCCGTCGATGGGTCGCCCGACACGGCGTACCAATTGCTCGGATCTTTGATACCTGTGCCTGCGCTTTTGTCGCGCTTGAGCACCACAGCGAACAGTATGCCGGAGTCCAGATTGACGGTCTTGTCGGACTTCGTCAGGTCATTCTTTGCCTTGTACACGGTCGACGGCGCGGTGATGACCTCCTTCGCGGCGGCGAACGCACCGGTCTTCCACACGACGCTGCCCGCGTCCATACCGCCGCGGTTGATGATGACGCCGCCCGCGCCGTTCTCAGCGCTCGCGGGCACGTACTCGAGCTGCATGCTACCACCCGTCGCCGCGAGACTCGAGCTGTATCCCTCGGGTACGAACGTCTCCTTCAGGAGGTAGTACTTGTTGTTGTCGTGATCCTTGTTGTAGAGATCGTCGAAGTTGATGACGCCGTTGTCCACGTCGTTCGTGAGCGTTAGGTGGCCGGCCTCGTCCGTGGTACCGGAGCCGATGAGCTCGCCCACGGTCTTGAAGTCCTTGTCGGTCTTATAGAGCTTGAACTCGGCACCCTGTACGAACTTGCCGTCCTGGTCGAACTTGATGATGTCGGACTCGGGCACCGTCACGAGGTTGAACTTGAGCTCCATGTTGGAGTCGGTGGCGCCGCGCTCCAGGTAGAAGAACTTGAGGGTGTGGTTGGTGCCGTCTTTGAAGGTGTTGCCGTCGAAGCCCGAAGTGCCCTTTTTCGCCGCCTGGTACTTGCTCAGCAGCGTGCCGTCGCTTTTGTCGTTCACCTTAATGTCGCCCGTATGAAAGTTGATACTCAGACTCGCACGGCTGTGAATACCGCCGATATCACCCACGAGGACATCATCGATGAACACCCAGACGTCATCATCGCCGGCGAACTCGAAGGTCATGTCCTTCTTATCGTTCGTCAGGCCGCCGTTGGGCTGCACGAATCGCGTGGACATTGAGAGGCCGAAGTGGTGGTTGACGTGGTTACCGGCGTTGTCTGCCGTGATGTCATTTTGGACGAGCCGGCCGCTTTCCTCCTTGAACACCTTGTCTGCCGCATCGAACGGGAAGAACTGACCCCGATGGGACGAATCGCCCACTTTGTCAATGCCCCAGGTGTCATAGACGTCGAAGGCATTCTTGTCAGCGCTGTAGGCTGCGTAGTTTTCGGAGCTGTCATAGACGTAGTAGCCGTCCTGAACCTTGAGGAGGCCCGTCACGCCAAAATGGGACGTCTTGCCGGTCTGGGCAGAGGAATCGAACAGATAGCGGAGGGAGTCGCCGCCATAGGTACCGGAAAGCTGCGGGTAGCCGTCTGAAAGCGTGTTGCTGACAATGCCGGGCTGCGGGTTCGTGTTGCCCGTCCAATGGTTGAGCGGTGCATCACCCTGGCCATCGTTAAACTGGAACCGGTGGCTTGCGTTGATGCCGCCGTTGCCGGAAACCGACAGATGGTTATCCGGATTCACCCAGTAATCAAACAGGTTAATTGTTGTCCCCGAAGGCGAAATCGTCGGAACCGTGTGGTCCGAAATTGCCGCCTCGGCACGAAGCGGCAGGAAGAAACTCGCCGTCAGCGCGATGGCGAGGGCCAGAACAATCGCATATGGCGAGACCGAGCGCAGCCCGCGACGACGGCCACAAGACATGACGGACCACCGCTCGCGCGGCCGGTGTTCACCAGGAAGTTCCCTGCTTAGACACCCCCCCCCGGTAGCAATGTTCACGAGTCGAGACGTCATCTCTCTGAGCTCCTGCACAATTTCCTCCCCAGTCACACGGCGACCTGCCCGGGCGCTCCCCGGGGGCCGAGGCGGTCTGGCACATGCCCGCGGTCGTTCAAGGAATACCAACCCCAGCATATGTCTCTTAAGATATCTTAGCCTTTTTCTATTACAGTTTTTGTCTCATTACCGATGAAATCGGCTCAGTCCCTTTGTCACATTCTAGAGCGTGCGGAGCAGGGCGATGAGGAAGCGGGTGCCTTGGAGGTAGGCGCGACGGGTGATGCGCTCGTTGGTGCCGTGGACGCCGCGGTCGCATTCGTCATCGTCGACCACAAAGGCGGAGAAGCGGATGCACTCGCGGCAAATGCGCTGGTAGTTGGCGGCATCGGTTGCGCCAATCACGGTCGAGGGCACGATGCTGATCGGCTCTTGGCCCATCGCAGACGATCCGTTTTCCTCCGTCCCCTTGGGATCACGGAAATAGCGGGCGGCGATGGCGCGAACGGCCTCGAGCCCCGGACCGCCCACGCGCGGGGACGGCGAGGGCTCGGAGCTGCCGGGGCCCAGCTCGACCTCGACTCGGCCAGCGAGCCCAGCGGTGGCAACGGCCTCGCGGCAGCAGGCCACGACATCGGCCACGCTCGTGCCCTCGAGCATGCGGAAGTTGATATTGGCCCACATATCCTGCGGCATTACGTTGGCACCGGTACTGCCGCCTTCGATTTGCGTGGGCGCGCAGGTGGTGGTTACAAGCGGGTACAGCTTTTTGCTGGCGAGGCAGTCGCGCACGATGGCATCCTTGCTGGCAGCAATCTCGTCTGCGGTATAAAGCCCCAGCTCGACGAGCTGCGCGGCAAGCAGGTCGGTCACACGCGCCGGCCACTCGATATCGCAAATCGCGGCAATAGCGCGGCTGAGCACTTCGAGCGACGTGCCGCCGTAAGGGTTGGAAGAATGCCCGCCTTCGCTCTTCGTCCTGAGCACGATATCGGCATAGCCCTTCTCGGCAAGATCGGCATGCATAAGCCAACCCTCACCTGCGCTGTACTCGGCAGCCGCAACGATGCGGTAGTCGCCCTCGTCGATCAGGTACTCAAGCTCAACGCCACGCTCCTCGAGCGCGCGACCAATGGCACCCGCGCCGTACTGCGTGGTCTCCTCATCCTGGCCAAAGGCCAGCAGCAGCGTTCGTTCGTGTTGCCAGCCGTGCGCCAGCGCATACTCAACGGCCTCCAAGATGCCCGCAACCTGGTCTTTCATATCGATGGCGCCGCGACCCCAAATATAGGTGTCGTCCACGTGCCCGCTAAAGGGATCGTGCGTCCAGTCCGTCTCGGTGCCCGGCACCACGGGAACCACGTCCATGTGGCCCATGAGCATGACCGGCTTGAGGGCGGGGTCGGTGCCGGCAAGCGTCACGAGCAGCGAATGGTCGATGAGCTCGACCTCGCCCGTCGCAAACACGCGCGGCCAGCCCTGCTGCATATAGGCGCGCAGGTCGTCAAACGCCTGCCAGTCCACCGTCTGGGCATCCATGCTCGAAATCGTCGGAAACGACAGCACGCGGCCCAGGCGCTCGCACGCGCCGACCTCATCGATATCGGCAAAATCATCCTCGTGCGCAAAGAAGCGCCAAACCTCGGCCATGACATCCTTTCGATTGTGATGACGAGGGCCGCCCCACCGGAGCGGCCCTGTCATGCAAACATTTGCGGTCGGTTACTTGTCCTCGAGATAACGCGAAAGGAACTCGCGGGTACGCTGGTGCTTGGGGTTGCCAAAGAGCTCCGCCGGCGCGGCATCCTCGAGCACTACGCCCTTGTCCATAAAGACCACGCGGTCGGACACCGTGCGGGCAAAGGCCATCTCGTGCGTGACGACGACCATGGTCATGCCGTCGGCCGCGAGCTTGCGCATGACCTCGAGCACCTCGCCCACGATCTCGGGGTCGAGTGCGGAGGTCGGCTCGTCGAACAGCATGATCTGCGGATTCATGCACAGGGCGCGCGCGATGGCCACGCGCTGTTTTTGACCACCGGACAGGCGACCCACGGCGGCGTGCGCGAACTTCTCGAGCCCCACGCTCGTCAGATGCTCCATCGCAATTTTTTCAGCCTCGGCCTTGCTCATCTTTTTGAGCGTGACGGGCGCGAGCGTGCAGTTGTCGAGCACGTCCATGTTGTTGAACAGGTTAAAGCCCTGGAACACCATGCCGATGTCCTCGCGCAGCTTGTTGATGTTGCAGCGCTCGGCCGTGAGGTCCTGGCCGTGGAACCAGATGTGGCCCGCGTCCGGGGTCTCGAGCAGGTTAAGGCAGCGCAGGAAAGTCGACTTGCCCGAGCCCGAGGCGCCGATAATGGTGACGACCTCGCCGGGGTTAACGGACAGGTCAATGCCCTTGAGCACCTCGAGCGAGCCGAAGCTCTTGCGCAGGCCCTCGACGCGGATGAGCGGCTCATTGATCTGTGCGGCGGCCGCAACGCCGGTAATGGCGGTATCTGCCATGATGATTCTCCTCGTCTTAAGCCTAGTTGGAGCTGGGCAGCGTGGCCGGGGCCTCGGCACCGAGCTTTTTGCCAAAGGCCTCGAGCAGGCGGCTCGCCACGAGCGTTAGGATCAGGTAGACCACGAGCGCCACGCAGTAGACCTCCATCTGGCGATAGTACACGCCGGCGACGGTAGTGGTGGCGTACATAAGGTCGAACACGCCGATGACCGAGAGCACCGACGAATCCTTGATGTTGATGATGAGCTCGTTGGTGAGTGCGGGGATCGCGTTTTTAATACCCTGGGGGAACACGACCTTGCGCATGGCCTGCCACTGCGACAGACCCAGCGAGCGCGCCGCCTCGGCCTGGCCGGGATCGATGGACTCGATGCCGCCGCGCAGAACCTCCATCATGTAGGCGGTGGAGTTGAGCGAGATGGTGACGAGGCCAGCGGTAAAGGTGCTCCAGATCTGGTTGGCCTGGGCGGTCTCGAAGCCCATGCCGCGCAAAACGGTGAAGCCCGCGTAATAGATGAGCAGACCCTGGACCATCATGGGCGTGCCGCGCACGATGGTGGAGTAGACGGTCGCAAAGCCGCGGCCGATACTCTTAAAGAAGCGCACCAGGTCGTTATCCACGCGGTCGAACGTCTGAATACGCAGGAACACGAAGAGCAGTGCCAGGAAGAATGCGATGACAGTGCCGAAGGTGGCAAGCGCGATGGTGATCTCGATACCGCGGATAAAGAAGTCGCCGCTCTTGTAGGTCATGTAGACCAGGCTCGACAAAAAGTCGCTGGGGTTGGAGTCCGAGACAATGCTCACCTGTACCAGGTCGATAAACGACATGACGCAACGGTCGATAAAGAAGATCGCCGCAATGGCGACCACGACATAGCTGCCCAGGCGCGCGCCGCGACGGAAACGCTCGGATGCGAACGGCGACTTTACGCGATAGTCGCTCCAGTGCATAAGCTTGGTGACCAGCGCCGCCGCCGACACGACAAGCCAGGCCCAAAGAATCGCCCAAAGGCAATCCTGGAACACGCCCGTGGGGGCCAAGAAGCTCAGCGGCGTGGGGTTGCGCTGGCTAAACGCCAGGCCGAGCGCCGCGATGACGCTCGTGCCCAGGTATACATAACGGTGGTCGGCCTTAATAAAGGAGGCCAGGCGATTGACGGTTTTCATGCTGCCTCCCTATGCCGGCTGACGGTCGAGGCACGCGTCCCACATTTGGTCGCGCTCCTCTTGGCTAATGCCCTTGAGTGTCTTGTCGATGAGCTTAAGCAGTTTGTCCGAGCCCTTGCGGCAGCCGACGTTTGCCGCGACCTCCTGCTTAAAGCCCTCGCCTTCGGCAAAATGAATGGGAACGATGCCCGGGTTTTGAGCCATATAGCCCTTCTCGTTCTCGGTGTTGTAGGTCACGGCGTCGCAGGTGCCCTGCAGCAGGTTCGAGAACACCGTGGGGACGGAGTCGACCGGGTTTTTGTGCACAACGCCCGGGATCTCGTCGATAACGGTATCGAGCATGGTGTCCTTTTGGCCGAGCACCGTGGCGCCACTGAAGTCGCTGAGCTTGGTGGCGTTTTGGTAGGGGGAACCCTCTTTTACGAACAGGCCAAAGTAGCCAATGAAGTACGGGTCGGAAAAGCCGACGGACTCCTCGCGCTCGGGCGTGGCGCTCATGCCGGCGATGATGAGGTCGATTTGGCCGTTGTTGAGCGAATCGATAAGGCCCGAAAAGCTCTGCTTGACGGCAACGGGCTCGCCACCGAGGGCCTTGCAGACGATCTTGGCGATCTGCACGTCGTAGCCATCGGCATAGGCGCCCTGCACGTTGTCGATGGGGATGGTGTACTCGCTGGCTTCGGAAACCTGCCAGTTGTACGGGGCGTAGGCCGCCTCCATGCCAATGCGGATCTTATCCTTGCCGATAACGGAATCGGACAGGTCGTCGCGACCGCCACCCGTCGTGGGCTGAACTACTTCCAGCGTGGAGGGGCGCTGGCAACCGGCAAGTGCGCCGGCGACGACAGTAGCGCTCGCAGCGAGAGCGCTACCCAAAAAGATGCGACGGCTGCATACCGGCTGTGGATGCGCGTCGCGTTGATGGGGAGAATGCATAATCTGCCTTCCCTGTTGAATCGTATGCTGACGACTTAACAGGATACCGCTCAGCGCTACCTCCAGCAAATGCATATATAAATGCATATATACAAGTTTACGAACTGAAAACGATTGATAGTCGTTGGGGACGTTCTTAAACGACTAGTCAAACAAGAACGTCCCCAACGACTAGGCATGAAAAAGGCAAGGCATAAACCTTCTGGTCATGCCGTGCCTTTTGAATGACAAATTGTCGCTCTGGGTGGCGCGCAGCGTCGACCGGTTCGCCGTTCGTTAGAACGGCGGAACACCTAAAGCAGCGTAACCTCGAAGGTACGCTTGTCGGTAGCGCCGGGGGCCAAGGTGATGGTGTTGACCTTGTGCTCAAAGACGTCGTCCTCGGTGTCCATAGTGGTGTGACCGGTCCAGGGCTCGAGCGCCACAAACGGAGCGTCGTTGGCGGCAGACCACACGCCGATGTACTTAAAGCCCTCAAAGTCGATCTTGACGCCGTGGCCCGACTTGCGGCCGCGCAGCGTGAGCGTGGAGCCCGGGGTATCGGTGAACATGATGGCGTCGTTATCGAAGCTACGGTGCGTGATGGGCAGCACGTCCGAGTTATCGGGGGCCTTGTAGCTACCCTCGAACGTCATGAGGCCGTCGGGCGTGATGATGGGGGCCTCGTTGGTCCAAGCCCCGGTAAATGCCAGCTCGTAATCCTCGAACGCCTCGTCCTCGGCACCGGGGGCGGGCACGTTAAATGCGGGGTGGCCGCCCACCGAGAACGGCAGGTCCACGTCGCCGGTATTGGTGACGGCAAAGGTCTGCGTGAGGGTGGCGTCGCCGGTCAAGGCATAGGTCATGTTGAGCTTAAAGTGGAACGGAAAGGCCTTGAGCGACTCGGGCGTATCGGTGATCTCGTACGTTACCGAGGAGCCGTCCTCCGAAACCTCGACCAGCTTGTGCTCGACGATGCGCGCGAGGCCGTGGCGCGGCATCTCGCAGGTGCCGGCCGCAGACGTTGCCGTGTTGTTGCGCAGCGAGCCCACAATGGGGAACAGGATGGGCGCATGCTTGCCCCAAAAGGCGGGGTCGCCCTGCCACAGATACTCGTTGCCGTTGAGGGCAAGGCTCGTGAGCTGGGCGCCCATGGAATCGATGGCCGCGGTGAGGCCGCCGCGCTTGATGGTAGTGACGGTAGACATGCTACTTCCTCCAAAAGTAAACAATAGTGTCGAGGGCTATTGTCCCACTCTTGGCGGCGAGACGGGACGGCAGGCGATTATTGAGTAGCCATAGCGGAATGAGTGGCGAGCGCCTACTGGGCATCCACGTAAAGGTCGAACCCACCCTGCGGTGTGGTGTCGACCGTGTCGGGCGCCTGTGAGTTAAAGCTCACGGGGACCATGCGCTTTGAGGCACGGAAGCGCGTGCCGTCGGTGGCGACGGGCGGTTCATCGACGGTGAGCTCGTAGTCGCCGGGCTTAAGTTCGATGCCGTCACCAGCGGAATTGACGTATTGATACTCGTCAATCGTCTGCCCTTTGAGCGTGCGCCCCACGATGTGGATGAGCATTTGGCTGTCGCCGCGCGCGGTGTCCCACGTCGCGCCGTCCTTGACCTCGACCGACACATGTACCGAGCGCGTGCGGCCGAGCGATTGCTCGATAGACATCTCGACCTTGGCGGCGTCTTTTCGCTGTTGTTCAACATGGCTCCAGACGTTTCCAATCACCGAGCATGCGATAACGCCGGCCATGAAGGCGATAAGGATGGGGCCGAGCGGAGAGCGGCGGGCCGCGTCTTCCTCACGAGCTAGGTTGGGGCGATGCGTGGGGGCGGGCGCCTGGGCACCCTGCGCGGGCACGTCGAGAATGCTGAAAGATGCCGTACTGCCGGGATCGATGTTATGGCGCGGCTGCGGGGTCTTGGCCGGCGAGATGGACATGTCGGCTGGCTCGCCGAGCGTGGCCGTAGCGTCGGCCTTGGCCTCGTCTGCCTCGGCCTGGGCCCAAGCTTGTTCGAAGGTCAGAGGCTCGACGGGGTCGAGGGCGGCGTCAGAGTCGGCGGCAACGTCGTTGCCGGTCTCGTCCTCGTCGCTCGACACATCACGCGGCGTGGGCTCGTCCCACTCCTCGTCCGGAGCCTCACCCTCGCTATACCACCATTCAAAGTTATCGATATCCATACGGGGCGCCCCTTAGGCCTCGCAAATAAACGCTTGCTAGCCTTATACCCCCAGACGGCACGGCGGCTCGCCGGCACAGATAGGAAAACCATCACAACATTCGACGCTTTTCCTCGTTTTCGAGATTTTCATCGAATGTTGTGACGGTTTGGGCGGCAGCCACGCCGCGAATGTGACAAAGAGACTGTCCCTTTGTCACATTCTGTTAGAGTTGCAGGGATTGAATCCCGCTTATTCACGCGACATTGGAGTGACAACCTTGACCGCCGCAACCACGCCAAAAAGTAAGTCAACCGCCGCCGCGCTCTCCCCCGCGCGCACCAATCTTTGCCTGGCGCTGCTCGTGCTGTTGGGATTCTCGCTCGGCTGCTCCGAGTTCGTGGTCATCGGCATCGAAAGCGACCTAGCGACGGAACTCGGCGTATCGCTTGCCACCGCAGGCCAACTTATTAGCGTGTTCGCACTGATCTACGCTATCTCGACGCCGGTGCTCGCGCTCAGTACGGGGCGTTTTCGCCGCTACCAGCTGCTCGTGTGCTACAGCATCGTCTTTGTGCTCGGCAACCTGGTCATGGCGTTGGCGCCCAACTTCCAGGTGCTGTTCATCTCGCGCATCATCCTGGGCTCCGTCTCGGGCGCACTGCTCGCCGTGGGCGTGACGTACATCCCCGAGCTTCTGTCTCCGCAGCAAACTTCGCTTGCCATCTCGGTGGTATATGGTGCGTTTTCCGTGGCAATGGTCTTTGTCACTTCGATCGGCAAGTTTGTGGCCGACACGCTCGATTGGCACGTGGCCATGTACGGCACGCTGGCCTTTGCCGTTCTGATCTGCGGAGCGCTCGTGGCGTTTATGCCGCGCGCTGGGCAAACCGACGAGCCCGCCACTTTTCGCGAGCAGGCGGGTCTGCTACGCGAGCCGAGCATCATCACCGGCATGCTCATCTTTTTGTTTGGCGTGGGGTCGGTCTACGTTTTCTACGGCTACGTGACGCCTTATCTTGAGCAGGTGCTGGGCATGGGCACGGTCGAAGCCAGTACCACGCTCATGGCCTACGGCGTGTTCTGCCTGATCTCGAACATCCTGGGCGGATGGATCGATGCGCGCTTTGGCATGAAGGCGCTACTCGTGACGTTTGTGCTGCAGGCTGCAGCGTTACTCGGACTGTTTGCTGTGGGCGGCACCATGCCGCTCGCGCTGGTCTTTGTCTTTAGCCTGGCGCTGCTCATGTACCTGTTCTCGGTGTCGTGCATCACGCACTTTATGGACGTGGCACGCAGCCGCCATCCCAAGTCGATGGTACTCGCAAGTTCGGTTGAGCCCATGGCGTTTAACGTCGGCATCTCGTTTGGCACCGCAGTGGGCGGCGCCGTGGTAAGCAGCGTTGGCATTGCATATGTAGGCGCAGTGGGTGCCGCGTTCTCGCTTGTGGCCTGGGTGCTTACGCTGGTGACGATTAAGTTGGCTCGCTGGGAACGCAAGAGGGCGATGGCGCAGGCGTAGATGCGATACTCGAGCTCGATGATGGCGATCGAAAGGAAACCGCATATGCAACGTGTACTGTTCATCTGCTATGGGAATATCTGTCGCTCGACGAGGTAACCGCTGATTATCAGGCGTATTAACCATTCAAATCATCTGGTCTACTACCTTTTTACTACTCATTAGAGGCTCAGGCACGACAGACCAGATGGTTCCGCTTTTCACAACAGCCTACTTTTTCGACCGTTCAACAGGTCAGTAGATTAAATGGCTTATCAGCATGCTAGAGTTGTACCTGCTACACAGCTCTAGCATTTTTTAATGCTCGCGCTTCACAACTGAAGACACTCAACCAGCGACAAGGAGGGGTATTTGCCCTTTCTCCTTGCTGGTTCGTGCTATTGCGAGGCGCTCGGAGCTGTGTAGCAACTGTGGGTGGATACTCCTCCTTTTCGTGCTACACATTCCGCTCTTCGGATGAGCCTCCTTCCGCAGTTTCCGTCACGCCAATGGAAGGAGAACGCATCGTGCACAAACACATAGCTTTCATCTCTCAAAAAGTTCAATTTGCTGCACAACAATTCCGTTATCACGATGAATAAAACGTGACCCTCGTCCGTTAACCCCAAGCTGCGAAAACGGTGTCAGTTCACACCGATAGCATTTAATTCACAAACGTCTTGAAAAGAAATACTTGAAGTCATAAAGACGTTGATGCACCGATCGCCAGAGAAAGGATGATTTTTATGGCAAACAAAGCACCAGCACAATGCCCATCTTGCGGAGAACGCACAGGTTGGAAATGCACAGGAGAATCTAATAAAGGCTTCAGTGTGGGAAAAGCCGCCGCTGGAGGTCTGCTTTTAGGCCCCATTGGCCTCGTGGGCGGAGCACTTGGCAAGAAGAAAAAGACGTATTACTGCCAGAACTGCGGATTCCGCGAAGACTACGATGCGTAAGGGATGACACCCATGACGGACGAAAACACTGGCACCGAAAGTGAAAGCGCGAAGTTTGCGACGCACTTTAAAAAGGCATTGCTGCCTATGCTTGCTGTCTGCCTTCTTTGCGCCCTATACATCACCAGCTGTGCTTGCATATTGAATTCTTTCAATGATCCGTCAAGCTCCTCTTCTTCTGCCGCCTATGATGAAAATGATGAAGACTCTGAGGACGATGATGAAGACTCTGAGGACGATGATGATTATTCTTCTTACTCCAACTCCTCATCGAGCTCATCTTCTAGCACATTATTAGATGAGGACGATTGGGTTGATACGGATGACGGCAAAACGTATCTAAAGTCTGACTCGGAAGACGGTGGCACAGACTATATCGACACCGATGGGGAGTACGCCATTCATAAAAATGCTGATGGAACTGGAGCAATTGCTGACGGCAATGGCAATAAAGCCGTGGATAACGATGGAGACGGAAAACTCGATTCCTATTCAACCGATAATGGAAAAACTTGGAACAGTCTCCAATGACACGGCAATATCTATCGCTCGGCTAGATAAGCGCTGATTATCAGGCGTATCAGCCAACCAAACACAGCGTTTACCAAGTGTCGGAGGAAGGAAAGCCCAATGAGCCAAAAGAACCGCCCGTTTGCTGTTACGGCAGAACTCGTCCCGTCTCTGATTTCCACTGCAATCAACGATTGCGCCCCATCAGCCTATCAGCCGCTTTACGCAACAAGCCCGACCATCTGACGAAGCGTTCATGATCAATCTTGAAAATGGCACTGCCACGATGAGCGATGCCAGCATTCTGGCTTTTGTTTGCGGCAAACCACAAACAGAGCCTTCAGCCACATCTTCACGTTTTCTTGGAGGAACAAATGCGCAAACAAGCATTGCTCATCCCATTGTTGGCTTCATGTATCCTGCTGAGCGGCTGCGCAAGTCAGGGGACAAAACTCGACCAGCAGATTGCCTCAATCGGAAAAATTACCGCCGACTCTTGGGACGAGCTTCAGTCTCTTAATAGCCAATATAAAGAACTTGATGCTAGCGGGAAGCGGGATGTTAAACACTACAAAGACTTGGAAAGCGCCCTCGTAGAATGCTCGAAGCTCAGAACCGACCAGCAATTTAGCAAAGATTTGAAAAAGTCGATCCATTGGCGGCAAAAACACGCGGACGATACGGATCAGGGTGTTTTAGTAGATGCTGAGCTAGCAAAGCTAGAAAAATACCGTTCCGCAGATTTCTCCAGCGACACGGTTAAGAACTCTTGCACCAAGTATTTGGAAGGACTCGACACCCAAAAAGCCGCCCTCGGCGAAGCCCTTAAATCGGACGAGCAAATTGAATGGCAAAAGGGCATGGTTCTTCGTTACGAAGCGCTCAACGAGCTTTATGAGGAGATAGGATTCCTTGCCACGGACGATGACTTTGTCTCTAATTACATCGCAGGACTAGACAAACAGAAGAAGCTGCTAACAGCTCTCGAAGCCATTGAGGCCGATATCGACAGCCAGACCGACCGAATCGACAACGAGGTAACATGGACTGACTATTCTGCCAGCTTCGAGGTCGACAACAACACCGACTATCAATTTGATTCGGCTTGGGAATGTTCGCTAAAAAATGAGTCGGGCACCGTGACTGAAAATTCAACATGCCAAGTTGATAACATTAAGCCTCATTCTAGATATACGGTGACGTTCTACTTCTCCAATCCCGATAGCGGTTATGGTGGATGCGAATGGAATAACTACTACACGGATATTGTCTATTAAGGCCATCTTTCAATAACCATTAATTAATAGAGTGACCATGGAACCATTGAATTGCAAGCTCATCGACCTTTGCGCCGATGAAGAAAACCCTGAAGGGCGCAAATTAGCCCATGAAACCCTAGCCCGTCTCTGCGTTGCTATTGAGCGAACCGCAGAGACCAACCAATCCAAAGGAAAAGTCGATCAGCCCAACGACAGCGCACCAAGCACGTGCATCAAAATCCGTTCTGAAGCACGTCGCATCTCACGGCACCTCAGGGCTCGCAAGGGATCCGTCATAGCCTTCGCCGTATTGTTCGCATTACTTATCGCCAGCACGGCTATTGGAGTCCATTCATATAGCGAGCAGGTTGAGAGCTACAACGCACTTTCCGCTAAGTACGATTCTCTTTCAGATGACTATGATGATGCGTTCGACAAGGCAACTCTTTTGCAAGATAACAACAACAAGCTGCGGAGCCGCATCGAAAAGATACAGAACGAAAAAGCAGATTTAAGTCGAGAGCTTACTCTCTATAAAGACCAGCAGGCAACTATCGACGATGAGAAAGCGAAGCTCGAAGAACTCCACTCCCAGCTTGATGCTCTTCAAAGCGAGCGCGATGAACTCCAAAAACAGGTTGATGCGAAGAAACTGGAGCAAGAGCGCGCCCAACGGGAGGCTGAACAAAACCGCATCCAAAGTGAAGCTCAGGCCACGCAGGGCCAAACCGTGTACTGGGTCTCGGGCGGCAGTGTCTACCACACCACGCCAAACTGCCCACGCTGAAACGCTCATCTGGAATTCACAGCGGAAGCATCTCCGCAAGCGGTAAAAGCCGCTGTTGCAAGGTCTGCGGATAACAGTGAAATAGCTGCATAATGATAATTAAACTTGGAGGAGGGTGCATGATGCCCTTCCTCCAAGTCATTCTCCATGGCCTCTACGGCACATTCTATTGCCTTTCAGTTTTAGACCAGACCAAGAGCTATGCAGCCTTGGAACGTTTCCTATAGTCTTGCCAGTTGGGCAACAAAACATATTTCCTAAGGAGATAGCGAACCTGTTCCATATTCCAACCCTTTGTTGGCACTTGTTTTTCGAAGAGTTTGACCAGTGATGCCACTGTTTTCAGGTTGAAGCTATATCTAGCAGAATCAACCTCTTCAAGAGAATAATAAAACGGCGGCCTCTCCGCTCCTTCTTTAAGTCCGAACGAGGTGCACGATTCAATCCTATTTATTGAACCATAGTCCGACAATAACCAGGGACTTTTCTCAGCAAGGGAACTCTCCCACGTTGCCTTAAATCGCCCAAGTACGTACTCAGACATATCAGACCACTCGCCGTGTTTTATTACATCAGCAAGAGATTTATATCCATGTTTGCGAACATACTCGATGCGATACGAATCAAAAGACTCTCGATACTCTTCGTCATAGTAAAGAGGATGGTCTCCCCAATATACGATCACCTCCTTTTTTACTTCAACCCAATCTATCTTTGCAGCGCGGTCGACAATAAGACTCCTTCTTTTGCCGCTCAGCTTGGATGTCAGCTCTTGAAATAGGTCATCGTCTATCTTCTTGTCTTTTTTTGCATAATAAAGACGATCCCCATATAGTCCAAAATATTTAGAAAGCTCGCCATTGGTCAGTCTTGCCGTCTGCCACTGTCCATTTGCTGTATGGTACATATTTCGCGTATATTCTCGAACGAACAGTGACCCAAATAGGATGGAAAACTCTTCCTCGGTTTCCGACTTCCTCCCGTTCGTCTTTCTCCCGTCGACTCTCGCCAGCGGCTCCTCGTAGACCTCGTTTACAACAAACAATCGATTGGTCGGCCTCTCATAACGGCAATACAGTTCCCAATGCTTCAGTTGCAGTTGCTTCGACTTGCCCGTTTTTGGTTTCTCGTGAAATAGCTCACACATTTCCTTGTAGCTGTACTCTCCAACTTTTAGCCCTAAATCCAAATAAACCTCCTATCAATCCAACTGAACTACCTTCCTGCACGAATTTAATTTGTCACTATAAATTTTTATTAACTTATAGATGCTCGATTTCATCTCGCATAATTTGTCACCAATCAACTACCATATATAATTAAATATTTATTTAGGGACTTGAAAGGTGACAAATATAAACATTTGCTACGTCTCGAAGAGATGTAGCAAACTATAAGTAATGCGAGATTGATATTGTTAAACATGCAGGTAGATACGTTAGTAAGTAGCGGATATAAACTTACCTCCCTTAATTAAAATTACCAACTCCGCTATTTAGGTACAGTGAAAGTATCCCCTAGCATGTAACGGCTATACGCCAAACCATCAATATCAATTCCCTATTTCGCGATATAGTTTTGAGCTATCGAGTTTATATGTTTGATTTTTATTTACCACGACATACATTTTTGTTGCCAGCTTCTCTATATAGAGTGCTCCTGCTGATACCAGTCTTTTCACATATCTCTTTAACCGACTTCGTTCTGTCGTTTTCAAATAGATAGAGAGCCATGTTGAGAGCGTCCTCGTCAACATTAGGTCTACCGAACTTCACACCCTGCTTCATGGCCGCTTCCCTTCCCTCAGCGGCGTTCTCAAGGATGATTTGCCTCTGGAACTCAGCAATGGCTGACAGCATATGAAATATCAATTTGCCTGCTGGAGTGGTTGTATCGATAGCCTCTTTCTTGCTATGAAGCTCGACATGCATCTGTTCGAAGGTCTCCATAAGGTCAATTAGGTCTTTAGTACTCCTACCAAGTCGAGACAGTTCAGTGATATAGACTTCATCGCCCTCGCGCAGACGAGAGAGCATATCTTTCAGCGCGGGACGATTAGCGTTCTTGCCCGAAGCCTTATCGATAAATATCTGGTTATCCTTTAAGCCAAGCTCGTGCGCATATTCAAGCTGCCTTGCCTCGTTCTGTTCCTTTGTTGAGCAGCGAGCGTAGAGAAACTTCATCGCGTGCCTCCATTTCCTATATGTCTCAAAAGTCCTATTAGTATTTTATATTGGGACATATACTTTTGGAATATCTTTTAGGACACTATTTGATTCAAAAGACTCCCTTGGGGAGTGGTATTTCTCATGTCTCAAATGTTATGAATTTTGGGATACACCGTAACGCAGCTCAACTTTCTTGCGCACTCCCAGCTTGCAAAAGATGCGTTACCTCATAAGCCCCTGCCCCCAGTCT
>CAVEDI010000188.1:0-7964 GCA_963614405.1 Oscillospiraceae bacterium
GGGTCGGCCATGATGGAGGCCGCGGAGGTCAGGTCCTGGCCGAGCTTTTGGCCGTAGCCAAAGGCGTTGGCAAACTGTACGAGCGTGTTTGCGCCAACTTCGTTTGCCACCTGGCCAAAGACGACGTTGGAGGACACGGCAAAGGCCTGCTGCAGGCTGATGGTGCCGTAGCTCTCGTTGGCATAGTTGGTGACCGGTGCGTTGCCGATATCCATGGAGCCGGGCGCCTGGTAGGTGCTGGTCAGGCTGGCGGTACCGGTCTCGAGTGCCGCGGAAAGCGTAACGACCTTAAACGTGGAGCCCGGCGTGTACAGCGCGTCCATGGCGCGATTGTACATGGAGCCGTCCTCGCCGCCGCCCGTCTGCAGCAGGGCATCGATGTTGGTGTTGTCGTAGGTGGGCGAGCTGGCACATGCGAGCACCGCGCCGGTACGCGGGTCGATGACCACTACAGCGCCCTTAAAGCCCTTGAGCGCCTGCTCAGCAGCCGTCTGGATGCGCGAGTCGATGGTGAGCTTGGCGGTGTTGCCCGGCTGGGTCTGGCCCGCGAGCGACGCGATGGCGTTGTTCCAGCTGGAGTAGTCCTTAGAACCGGTGAGCGTGTCGTTCATGACGCTCTCGATGGCGGTGGTGCCATACTGCTGGCTCACGTAGCCAACCACGTGCGCTGCCAGGTTACCGTTGGGGTAGGAGCGTACGTAGGTGCCGTCCTCCTGCTGCAGCGACTCGGCCAGCGTCACGCCGTCGGACGTGATGATGGAGCCGCGCTGGATGTACTTGGAGCGGGCGATGGTGTGGTTGTTGGTCGGCATGTCCTGATAGTCCTTGGCCTTGATGACCTGGACATAGGTGAGGTTGCCGATAAGGATGGCGAACAGCGCCGTAAAGGCGAGCACCGCGCGGGTTAGACGGTTGGCGAGCGCCACGCGGCCGAGCACACCGGATTCAGGCGTGTCGAGCAGGCGACGGCGCATGCGCGAGCCGACGGAATGGCTGCCGCTGCCGTAGGAAGACGAGGTGGCAAAGCGCGTGCCCGTCGGGGCGGCGGCAGATGCGACCTGATCATCGGTGATGGCGGCCATGGTGCCGGTGCCGGTAAGCTCGGCCTCGCGTCCGGTCGCCTCGTCACCGGCGCGCAGCAGGAGCGCGACGATGATAAAGCTCGCCAGCAGCGAGGAGCCGCCCTGGCTCATAAAGGGCAGGGTGACGCCGGTCAGCGGGATCAGGCGAGTTACGCCGCCAACGATCAAGAAGGCCTGGAAGCTGATGGCGGCCGTAAGGCCCGTGGCGCTAAAGGCGGCGAGGTCGGATTTAGCGCGGGCAGCCGTGGTGAGGCCACGCACGGCAAAGAGCATAAACAGGATGAGCACGGCGCCGCCGCCCAAAAGGCCCATCTCCTCGCCGATAGCCGAGAAGATAAAGTCGGACTCGACGACAGGGATGTTGTTGGCCATGCCGTTGCCGATGCCAACACCGACCAGACCGCCATCGGCAAGCGAGAAGAGCGACTGGACGATCTGGTAGCCCTGGCCCTGGGCGTCCTTAAACGGATCGACCCAAACCTGGAAACGCACCTGAACGTGCGATAGGAACTTGTAGGCGCCCACGGCTCCGACAGCTAAGAGCGCAAGGCCGATAACGACATACGAAAAGCGCCCCGTGGCAACGTAGAGCATCAGCAAGAAGATGGTGTAGAACAGCACGGCCGAACCCAGGTCGCGTTCGAAGACGACGACGAGCAGGCACACACCCCACACGGCAAACAGCGGCAGCAGCAGTCGCAGGCGAGGGATCTTAAAGCCCAAGATCTTGCGGTTGGAGATGGAGAGCAGCTCGCGGTTCTCGGCCAGGTAGCCGGCCAGGAACAGGACGATAAAGACCTTGGCGAACTCGCCGGGCTGGATGGTAAAGCCCGCGATGCGAATCCACAGCTTGGAGCCCGAGATCGTGGTGCCGATAAAGATAGGCAGCATCAGCAGAATGATGCCGATGATGCCAAAGGTGTACTTGTAGCGCATGACCACGTCGAGGTTTTTGACTAGTGCAAGCGTTCCCACCATGAGCGCCACCGAGACAAACAGGATGATGAGCTGTGAGATGGCGAGAGCGGGGGCGAGACGCGTCACGAACGTGATGCCGATGCCCGAAAGTATAAATACGATGGGCAGGATGGCGGGGTCGGCACCGGGCGCCAAGATGCGCACGGCAATGTGGGCCGCGGCAAAGGCGGCAAAGAGGCCGATCGGTACGGCGAGCGTCTCAAAGGAGATGGCAGCGCCCGCGGTGAGGACGTACATCGCATACAGCAGGATGACGGGGAACGCCGAGGCGATGAGCAAGAGCAGCTCGGTGTTGCGGCGACTCATAAGCGGCACTCCCTTTCTAATTCTTATCGGAGGCTTCGGCCTCGGCGGACTGTTCGGCGGTTTTCTCGGAATCTGATTCGGAGGTCGATCCCTGATTGGTGTTGTCGCGAATCGTTTGCGCGTCGATCACCTGGCGGGTCTGCTCCTCGTCGATCTGGTGGCGGTACTTGGATATCGTGTCCTGCGCATCGTCGACACTTGTTTGCGGAATGCCCGCCTTGAGGCGGTTTTGCGTGTCTTCGGGCAGGTCGGATAGCTTGATGCTGGTTTCGCTTTCGAGCCAGTGGAGCTTGAGTCCGAGTGGCTTGCCGGGCAGGCCGCGCCAGACGGCGACATTGCCCTGGTAGGTACCCAGGTAGTACGAGCCGGTGACACCCGTGTAGGCCCAGATGCCAGCTGCCAGCACAAAGACGAGGGCCAGGATGGCGGCGATAGTAACGTTGCGGCGACGCACGCGTTGCGCCTCGCGCATGACGCCATCGTCAACCAGGTCAACGACTACTACGGTCACGTTGTCGTGGCCGCCGGCGGCAAGCGCCGCGTCCACTAGGTTGTCGACGCAGATTTGCGCGGTTGAGGACTGCGTGGCGATGTTCTCGATATCGCTATCGGGAATCATGCTCGAAAGGCCGTCGGAGCACAGGATCAGGCGGTCGCCTTCCTCGATATGCAGGGTGAAGTGGTCGGCATACATGGCGGGGTCCGAGCCCAGTGCGCGGGTGATGACCGAACGGTTGGGGTGGACGCGAGCCTCGTCTGCCGTGATCTCGCCAGCGTCCACGAGCTCCTCCACGTAGGAGTGGTCGCGGGTCACGCGGATGAGCGTGCCCTCGTGGAGCAGGTAGGCGCGAGAGTCGCCCACGTGGGCGATGGCGAGCGTGTCGTTTTCGATATAGGCGCAGGTGGCTGTGCAGCCCATGCCGGGCTTGCCCAGGCCGTTCAGGGCCGCCTCGATTACGGCGGCGTTGGCTGCCTCGACGGCTGCGGCCAGGCGCGCTGCGTCGGCGGACTGCGGGGCCGTCTTGGCAATAGTCTCGACGGCGATGGAAGAGGCTACCTCGCCGGCGGCGTGACCGCCCATGCCGTCGCATACGCAAAAGAGCGGCGACTGCACCAGGTAGGAATCCTCATTGTGCGGGCGCACGCAGCCAACGTCGGAGCGGGCGCCCCACATGAGTTGCGTGGTGGTGCCGGCATCATAGGTCGAGTCGGTCTCGATGCGTTCCTCGGTCAGGGGCTCAAAGCTCATGGTCGAGCCGGGGTCTTTGAGCTTGGCCTCAACGGCGGCAACGTCGATTTCGGCTGTGTCACCGGGAGAGACGGTGTCGGTCTCGGCGTTTGATTCGGAATCGCCGGTGTCCGGGGAGTCGGGCTCCTCGGACACGCGGGCGGTCGACTCGTCATCTTGCGGGCTGACGTCTATAGGCTCGGGCGCCGGCGTAGACGCGGGCGCAACCTCGGATGCCGGGGCTATGGGAAACGCCGGCGCGGCGGGCTCGGGTGCCGCAAACACCGCAGCGCTCTCGTTGATTGCCGCGGCGACGGGCTCTGCAAAGTGAGCCGGCGCCGGGGTTGCTTCGGGCGCTGTGGGCTGTTCCGCAGCATGTGCGCCGATGGGCGCCGCTACGGCATCCGCTTCGTCCTCGTTATCGGCGAGATCCGAAATATCATGCGTTACATGCGAAAGAGGCAGGGAGAACACGGTGTCCTCGGGCTCCACGGGTGTGGAGTCAGCCGGAGCGGCGTGGGCCGGTGCAGCTGCGGCGGCAGCCGGTGCCTCGGTCATGGTTGCGGACTTGTTCTCCTCGTCGATCATCGACGGTTCACCTTCATGACCACGTCGCCAATCTGGACTTCGTCGCCCTCACGCAGCGTTGCGGGCTCCACGAGCTGGCGGCCGTTGACGAGCGTGCCGTTAAGCGAGTTGAGGTCCTCGATGATGAGCGCCGGGCCCTGCAGCGAAAAGCGCGCATGCGAGGCCGAGACAAACGGCTCGTTGATGCAGATGTCCGAAGACGGCGAGCGGCCGACGATGACGGGGCCGAGCATGTCTACGTGGATGCCGCGGATGCCGCGCGGACCCTTGTCCACATCAATCGTCCAGATAGCCGAGTCGCGGCGCTGCCCGCGCACAAGTCCCACGCCGGTCTTCATGACGGCGAACAGGAAGATATAGAGCAGGGCGACCAGGACGATGCGACCTGCAAAAAGGACGATATCGATGTTCATAAGCGACTATCCCCTAAATTCAAAGGTACTCAGGCCAAACGTCAGTAGATCGCCGTTGCGCAGCGGACAGCGCGTAATGCGGCGGTTGTTGACGAGCGTGCCGTTGGTGGAATTGAGGTCCTCGATCGACCAATCCGAGCCCGTAAAGGTGAGCTGGGCGTGGCGGCGCGACACGTTGGGGTCGCGCAGGGCAATGTCGGAAACTGAGCGCTCGCGACCGATGGTCACCTGTGCGGAGGTGATGCTATGGCTCTCGCCGCTCACGACGTCGACGAGCTGGGCGAGCGGGCGCTGCGGGGCGCGAGTGCTCGCCATGTTGGAGGCGATGCCGGCTGCAGCGCCTAGGCCCACGGCGGCACCGGTCGCGGCGGCTCCGCCCATGCCGGCAAGCGCGTCGCGCGAGACGGTCTGCGGCACCGGGATAGGAGCGGCGGGGTCGGGGACGCTAGGCGCGAAGGGGTCTGCTACGGCAAGCGGGTCGGGGGCGGCGGCGCGAGGCGTCGGCTGCTGCTGGGGCATGGCGGCGGGGCGCTGCTGCTGCGGGGCAGCAAACTGCTGCTGGCCGGCGCGCGGGGCGCTGGCGGCACGGCTTGCCGCGGAGTTGTTCTGGCCCAGGCCGTTTTGATAGGCGCGCTCTTCTTCGTACAGGCGGCCGAGCGTGGGGGCATCGACGTTCTCGGCAAAGACCGAGAACTTGCCGGCGCGCAGCTGCGGATCGATCATAAATCGCACGAGGGGCTCGCCGACAAAGACATAGCGGCGCTTTTCGGCCTGCGCCTTCACGAACTCGCGGACCTCGCGCGAAAGCTCGGGGTAGAACGGGGCGAGCATGGGATCGTCGTCGGCGGCGATCAGGATGGTATAGAGTGCCGGCGCCGTGTTGACGCCGTTGATCACCAGAGTCTGATCCTCCATGTCGCGAGCGGCCTGCTTGGCAAGCTTCTTAAAGGAGAACGGGGCACGGGTGGCACCGAAGATGCCGGCCACGTGGTCCTCGAAGATGTTCAGGAAGTTCACGAAAGATCACTCTCCGTATAGGTTCTTTGGTATCCGAGCAAATATAGGCATATCCCAACGATTATAGAGGATAGGGTTCCCGCAACCGCCGCCTTGGCGACGACCGCGGCTGCAAGGCTGGCAATTTCCATATGGTGTGCAAGACAGGACGCCGCTGAGCAGCCGATGCCGGTGGCAATGATGGCGGCGATTGCGGCAAGGTTTGAGCCCTGATCGGCACGCTTGGCATGGGCATTGAGCAGCGCGGATGACGCTGCGGCAGTTGCCGCGGCCAGCCCAAAGGCAGCCCAAAGGAGCGGGTCTCCCAGCGCTGCGGCAACGTTACCGAGCCCCAGCACGCCTCCGGCTGAAAGCGCGACCGTGGCCAGACGGGCAAAAAGCGCGCCCATGCCCGTTGCCGCGGCGGCGCTTGCCGGGCCGAGCCAAAATGACGCGACGCCGGCGGCGACCCCAGCTGCCAGGAAGGTATTGCCGGTCAGACAGCCAAGCGCGAGTGCACAGGCGAGTGCGGCGCTCGCGGCAGCCTCGGTACGACCCCAGGCGATCCACCAACCGGACATGGCGGCGGCAAAGATCACCGCGACGGGCAGCATCGAAAGGATGCCCTGTGCCTGCATGGTGGCGTTGGCCATGAGCACCAAAAAGCCCACAGCCGAGATGGCCGAGCCGATCTGGGGGGCCAGGCCAGCCGCCGCTCCGATCGCGATAGCCGCAATGACCAGGCCGGGAAGCGCCGCGACCCCGGCCGTTTGCATCAACAAAAAGCTAAAGGTGCCGCACGTTAGCGCCGAGATAGTGCGCATGGTGTAGTCGCGCGCATGGCTCCAGCGCGTGCCCGCCCAGCCGAGTGCGGGGTCAACCTCGATGGCGTCGTCCTCGTAGTGCGACGGCTCGATACCGTCGAGCTCCTGCTCGTCATCCGAAAGCTCGCCAACCATTTGCTCCAGGCTGCGACGGCCCTCGCGCACGCTGCCCAGACCGGCAAGGAGCTGGTCGCAAAATGCCTCGATGCTGTTGGGGCGGTCCTGCGGCATGGGGGAGAGCGCGCTCATGAGCGCGCTCTCGGCTCCCGGGGGAAAGTGTGGTATCAGCTCGCTGGGATAGGTGGCGCCGCCGATGATGCGGTCGAGCGAGTCGGCGGGCGTGGCCGCCATAAAGGGAGCGCTGCCGCACAGGCCCTCGTAGATCACACAGGCGAGGGCAAAGACATCGGCGCGCTCGTCGACCGTGCCGGTCTCGATATCGAGCTGCTCGGGCGGCATGTAGCCGATGGTGCCGCCGCGCGAGCCGCCAAAGCCACCGGCGGACGACAGCCGCGCCATGCCAAAGTCGGTGAGCTTTACATTGCCCGAGTGGTCGATGAGCGCGTTGGCGGGCTTAATGTCCAGGTGGAGTACGCCATTACTATGGGCGAAGGTGAGCGCCTGGCCCAGGGCATCGGCAATGGCCGCGGCCTCGTCAAAGGTAAGTGAGTGGCCGTCCACGCGATGCAAAAATTCGGCCAGCGACATGCCATCGACATATTCCATAACCAGGTAGGCATAGGCTGTGTCGTGCGTAAAGTCGATGACCTGCACGATATTGGGATGTTGAAGCATGGCGGCGGTGTGCGCCTCGCGCAGGACATCCATGATGTCGCTGGCGGGCATGCCGGCGCCGTTGATAAGGGGGATGCGCTTAATGGCGACGCGGCGGCGCAGGTGCGTGTCGCGGCAAATCTCGATGGAGCCAAAACCGCCGGTCGCAAGTGTCTCGAGCGGCTGGTACCGCTTGAGCAGCTCGCGAGAGCTGGTGCCCTCCAAAGGAACGTCCGGCGAGAACCGGGCGGTATGTTGCGAGAAAAGCGGCATGGCCAACCCTCGTGCGTTTAAAGTTCGTTTGCGAGTGGCGGGCGCGGAGCCGAGCCGTTCGCGGTGGCATAGATGCTGCTAGTGTAGCACGCTCGGGTGGGCGACATTCAATTTAAGCTCCGTCTGGGGTCTGGACCCTGCGTCCGGCCTAGCGCTTCTTCTTGTTCTTCTTCTGCTTGCGCTGTTTGCCCTTGTTGTCCTGGGGCTTGTCGCCCTGCTTGGCTTCGGCAGCGGCCTTTTCTGCCTTCATCTTCTTGCGCTTGGTCTCGATGCGGAGTTTTTTGTTGATGCGGGCCTTGAGGAAGGGGCCGAACTGCTCGGCATCGCCACGGACGAAGGTGTCCTTGGGGATCGTCACGCCCTGGTCGGCGAACATGGCCACAAAGATGCGCTCGCCGTCGAGTACGTGGTCGAGCTTGTCAAACGGGAAGAACTGTGACTTACCGCTCTTGCCCCAAACCATCAGGCCGTCCTCGTTGGCGGCGACGCGGCGATAGCGGCC
>CAVEDI010000189.1:0-4743 GCA_963614405.1 Oscillospiraceae bacterium
AGCCAATGCGAATGCCGTGAATGGCGCAGAACGTGGTGAACTGAATATCCTCGGTCAGCGTATGGAACTGCCAACCGTGCATGCCCTCGATCACGCTCGCCGAGATAAGGTAACCCGAACCCGAGACAGCGCAGGACGTCTTGCAGATATTACGCGCGTTGTTGAGAAAGCGCGCCTCTCGCAGATACCACGTAGCATTAGCCGCCGAGATCCACGAGCTGCCGAAGTTCTTGGAGTTGCGATAGCTCGTGACCACATGGAAGCCCTGATCAAAGGCATCGTTCATCTTGGAGACGTAATCGCGGGCGATGACGTTATCGGCATCGAAGATAAAGTAACCTTCAAACGTATCGGGATACTCGTTAAGGATGCGGTCGAAGCCAAAGTCCATGACCCAGCTCTTGCCCTTGCGGGCAAGGTCATTGCGCTCATAAACGACAGCGCCCGCCTCGCGCGCGAGCTGCGCCGTGTTGTCGGTGCAGGCGTCGGCGACCACAAAGACCTCGATAAGCTCGGACGGATAATCCTGGTCCTTGATGGAGCGAACGAGGTTGGCGATCACAGCCTCCTCGTTATGCGCCGCGATAAAGAAGGCAAAGCGGTGGAGTTTTTTGGCCTTGGGAGGCGCGACCTCGCCACGAAGAGCGCCGATGACAAAGAAGACCACCTGGTACAGAAAGCAGACCGTGAGCAGCGTGACGACAATCTGGTTGAAGATCACGATGGGTGTGTTGGTTTGTAAAAAGGCGAGCATGCAGGCTCCCAGCAACGCGTTACGTAAACAATCGTATATCTTACCGCAGGCTTACCGAGTTCAAGAAACCACCTAATACTGGCTAGGCTTCGAGCAGACCGAGCTGCGGGACAATTTCGTCACCGGCGGCAGTGCGGCCGAGCGAACGCGGGGCCAGGTCATCCAGAACCGCGGCAAGGTCCCACGGCAGCTCATCACGGCACTCAATGCGCTCTCCCGTCACGGGATGGTCGAACGCCACACGCCAGGAATGAAGGAACTGCCTGGTCAGACCCTGATCGGCGCGCGCGTCGCACTTGCCGTAGAGCGGATCGCCCACGCAGGCGTGGTTGATATGGCGCATGTGCACGCGAATCTGATGCGTGCGGCCCGTAAACAAGTGGCACTCGACGAGCGTATAGCCGTCGTCAAAACGCGTGGAATCAAAGCGCTCGAGCACCTTAAAAGTCGTGATGGCCTGGCGCGCAAAGGGGTCATCGGAAACCGCCATCTTCACGCGGTCGCGCGTCGATCGGGCAATACCAGTGTTGATAGTGCCCTCGTCCATGGCGATGTGCCCGTGAACGAGCGTGATATAGCGACGGTCGAGCGTGCGCGTGCGGATGAGATTTTGAAGCGCGCGCTGGGTGTCGTCGTCTTTTGCCGCGAGCATAAGGCCCGAGGTATCGCGATCCAGGCGATGCACGATGCCGGGGCGGTCCTCACCCTGCACGGTACCAAGATGATCGATGCCGCAGTGGTAGACCAGAGCGTTCGCAAGGGTGCCGCTCTCGTGGCCGTGGGCGGGATGGCACACCAGGCCGCGCTGCTTGGAGAGCACGATGAGGTAGTCGTCCTCGTAGCGGATATCGAGGGGAATGGCCTCGGGAATCACGTCGGTCGGATCGTGCGGCTCGGACAAGTCGACCGAGATGCGGTCGCCGGCGCGCACAGCATACTTTTTTGACAGGCAGGTCTCGCCGTTGACGGCAACGGCGCCTCCCTCGATCAGATGCGCGCAGGCAGAGCGTGTGGGACAGCCATCGTTGGCGCCCAGATAGGCGTCAAGACGCTGACCAGCGGAATCGTCGGCAACAAGAATATGGATGTCGGCCATTAGCGCTCATTCCTTTCGCGAATCTTGCGGGCACGCTCCCCACGCTGCTTGGCTTTGCGTTTGGCGCGAGCCTCATCACGAGCGTTGAGTTCGGCGGTCGCATCGACCTCGCGAGCGGCGGGGTTCAAGAACATGTAACCGATGAGCGCCAGCACGACGCCGACCGTAATGCCGATATCGGCCACATTAAAAACGGGGAAGTTGATGAAGGTGGTGGCAATAAAATCGGTCACGAAGCCCATGGTCAGGCGATCGATAGCGTTGCCGACGGCGCCGCCCGCAACCATGGCCATGCCCACAACCTCAAGATGGGCGAGCTGGGGTGCACGAACGAGGTACACGGCAATAGCGATAATGACTGCCAACGCCAGCACGGCAAACGCGATGCCATGCCCCTCGCCCATGCTAAAGGCGGCTCCGATATTGCGGACAAACAGAAAATCGATCACGCCGGGGATAACGGTCACATGCAGAGCATCACCCACGGCACGAACCGCAAGCTTGGTCAGCTGGTCAACAAGCAACACAACGAGCGCTACCCCACCAGCAACACCTAATCGCCAACGCAAAGGCGGCGTCATATCCGCACCACGACCCAAAGAAATCCCCTACCCTAAGAACTCAAATTCCGTTTAACGCAATTAACCATCTTATATTGCCACACGCAGAGCGCACGACATATCCACCAACACAAGCGAAATAACCAGCTAAAAACGAAAGCGGCATTCCGAAAAACAGAATGCCGCTATTATTCAGCGGAGCAAATGGGCCGAAGGCGCCAAAATACTCCCTATAACTAAAAAGCCGAGTTACCGTGCCTTAAAGGGCTTCCGCACACCTCTTGCAGATATGCGCGTGGCCGTTGTACTCGCCGACGGTGGTGCGGTAGTTCCAGCAACGATCGCAGCACTCGCCCTCGGCAGCCTCGATGGCAACGGAGAGCTCCTCGCCCTGGGTCAGCTCAACATCGGAGACGATGTAGAACTCGGCCAGGTCGACGGCCTTGTCGCCGGTCAGCAGCGCGTACATCTCGGCGGGAACGACCGCCTTGACGCGAACCTGCTGGCTCTTGGTGAAGGTGCCGGCAGAACGGGCATCCTCAAGGGCCTTGGTCACGGCGCTACGGAGCTCGAGCGAAGCCTCGAGCACGCCCTCAAACTCATTGGCCTCGTCGACCGTGATAGGCGACTTGTACCAATCGAGCAGCGCGGCGTACTTCTGGTGGTCGACGCAGCCGGCGGGCGCATAGGCCATGGCCTCGTCGACCGTGTAGGACAGGATCGGCTGCAGGTCGCGCATGAGCATCGAGAAGAGCTCGGCCAGCACGGTCTGGGCGCTGCGGCGCTCAAGCGAGCCAGGCTTTTCGCAGTACAGACGGTCCTTCAGGGCGTCGAGGTACACGTTGGAGAGCTCGGTAACCACAAAGTCGTAGAGCGCACGGTAGGCGCGCGGGAACTCGTAGCTGGCGTAGGCATCGTCGACCTCGGCCTGGACCTGGGTCAGACGGGCAACCATGAGCTTGTCGAGCGGCAGCAGGTCGGCAAAGGCGACGCCGTCGGTCTCGGGCTCAAACTGACCCTCGAGCTCGGAGAGCAGGAAGCGCAGCGTGTTGCGGAAACGACGGTAGGCATCGGACGTACGAGCAAGGATCTCGTGGTCGATAGACACGTCGGAGCTGGTATCGACGGATGCAACCCACAGACGGATGATATCGGCGCCCATCTCGTCGCAGACCTTGTTGGGGTCGATGACGTTGCCGAGTGACTTGGACATCTTGCGGCCCTGGCCATCGAGCGTGAATCCCTGCGAGACGACCGCCTTGTACGGAGCGTGGCCGTTGGCACCCACCGAGGTGAGCAGCGAGCTCTGGAACCAACCGCGATGCTGGTCGGAGCCCTCAAGATACACGTCCGCCGGATACTCCAGCTCGGGGCGATACTCGCAGACGGCCTTCCAAGACACGCCGGAGTCCCACCACACGTCGAGGATGTCCTTATCGGCCTTGAGGTGATGGCCACCGCACTTGGGGCAGACGCAGGCCTCGCCCAGGTAGCTCTCGGGAGCGTCGGTGAACCAGGCGTCGGAGCCCTTCTCGTGGAAGAGCTTGATGACGGCGTCGAGCGTGGCGTCGTTCATGACCTTCTCACCGCAGTCGGCGCAAGTGTAGCTGGGGATAGGCACGCCCCAGTTGCGCTGGCGGCTGATGCACCAGTCGGGACGCTGCTCGACCATGGCGCCAATGCGGTTGGCCGCGTGGGCCGGATACCACTTGACGTTCTCGCGGACCTCTTTGCCAGCCTGCTCACGCAAACCGGTCTTGTCCATCGAGACAAACCACTGGTCGGTAGCACGGAAGAGCACCGGGTGCTTGCAGCGCCAGCAGTGCGGATAGCTGTGCGTGATCTTCTTCTCGAGGACCAGGGTGCCGCGCTCGCGCAGGAACTCGATGATGTGCGGGTTGGCCTCGTCGGTATCCATGCCGCTGAAGGGACCACCGGTGCCAAACTCCTCACCGGTATAGAACTTACCGTCGTCATCGACCGGCATGCAGATGTCGGTGATGCCCTCCTTGAGGCAGGCAAAGTAGTCATCGACGCCGTGGCCGGGCGAGTTGTGAACGATACCGGTACCGTCATCGACACCGACGTAATCGGCCAGCAACGCCACGCCCTCGACACCGTCGAAGATCGGCTGCTTGTAGTGGATGTGGTGGAAGGTCTCAGCGGGAACCACATAGGGCTTGCCGTCGACCATAACCGGAGTGTACTCCCAGCCAAACTCCTCGCAGCACTTGGGAGCCAGGTCCTCGAGCATGACCTCGGCACGACCATCGTGCTCAACGGCGACATAGGCGGCGCCGGGCTTGAGGGAAACGGCCTGGTCGGAGGGGATA
>CAVEDI010000190.1:0-2596 GCA_963614405.1 Oscillospiraceae bacterium
CACCTGCAACCTTTCTCTTGACCCTTGTTATCCGCAGTAACTATAGCATCAGCATCGCGCCGTGGCGCCAAATTTATGCTCCAAACATCGCAGGCATACCAAACGCCGACGCATCCGTGACATAGTCATTGGGGACGTTCTTAAATAACTAGTCTGTGGTGTCGTCATCTTCGGCGAGCTGGGGGAACACGGCGTTTTTGGGCATGGTGACCTTCGCCAGCGAGTTGAGCTTTTTGCTCAGCGATGCGTCCGTCTTGACCAGATCGCTCAACGTCACGATTTTGTAACCGTCGGCAATAAGCCCGTCGATAATCTGCGGCAGCGCCACGAGCGTCTGCTCGGCACATTCATCACTGTCGGTCAGCAGCACAATGTTGCCCGGCGTCACCGAATCGAGCACCGTCGAGACCTGCTCGTCGGCACCGTTGAGCAGCCAGTCGCCCGAATCGATATTCCACGAGACCACGGCAGACGCCAGGTCCATCGCATCAATCCAGTTTTGCTCGTCAAAGGCTGCGTAGGGAGCGCGCAAAAGCATCGTCTTCACGCCGGTCGCGGACTTGATCGCCTCGGTGCCCTTCGAAATCTGCTCGCGCACCGCGTCGCGGTCCTGACCCTTGAGCGACTCGTCGCGGTAGCTGTTGGAGCCGACTTCGCACCCGGCATCGACAATCGCCTTGGCCGTGGCAGGCGAGGCCTCGGCCGCATCGCCCGACAGGAAGAACGTCGCGGTGACACCCTTTTCCTTGAGCACCTGCAAGATCTGCTTGGTCGCTCCGCTCGGGCCCTCATCAAACGTCAGCGCCACGTACTTTTCGTTGCCCTTGGGCGCCACGCTCGCGCACTCGACCACGCAATCGGTGGCGGGCACGACCTCGCCACGGTCCTGCGTCTTGCCCGACTGCTCGCCGACCCACACCTCGGAGCGGCCCTGGATGCCCCACGTCTTGACGTACTCGATGGCACCCGTGCCCTCGACCTTGAGCTTGGGCTCGATAACCGTCGCCTGGACCTCGTGCTTCTCATACGTGTCGCGGCCGTCCTTGACCGTCACCTTCTCGCCGCCCGTAAGCTCGCGGCTTTTCCACTTGCCCTGTTTTATGCGCTTGCCGTCCACCTTTACCGACAGCTTTTCGCCGCCATGGCGGGTCAGCACGCTGTCGTCAACAGCCAGCAGGTCCCCGGCATCGTAGGTATCGGCCAGCTCCTGATCGTCGATGAGATTTTGCAGCGTAGAGCCGACGCGCACCGCAGTCTCCTGGCCGTTGAGGACGACATCCACGCTGCGGTTGACGTAGCCCACAACGGCAGCGATAAACAGTACGAGCGCGCAACCCACGGCGATGAGCGCATAGGGCAGGCGAGACGAACGACGGGGCGTGCGGCTGTTGCCGATGCGCGCACTGCGATCGCTAAACCCACGGCTATGGTTGAGGTACATCGCGCCGGGCTTACGGCGACGCTTGCGCTGGCCGCTGGGCAGCTGCCCCAGGTCGCGGCGCGCCGTCGGACGCGCACCCGAGCGCCCGTTTAAGTTAGATCCGTTTTGGCGCATGTGCCCTCCCCCATAAACACAGCGAGCCGGAGCAACAGGTCTCCGGCTCGCCTCCCATCATTTGGTACGTCGCTATTTGCTAGCTTTTGACGAGCCCCCGCTCGCCTTTTGATATTCGTCCTTAAAGGCCTTGAACATACCGCGCGTCTTGCCAAGCTGCTTGCCCAGTGCGCGGCTGCCCTTGTCCACGGCGACCGAACCCTTGTCATCGAGCACCTTGGCGCCCTTCTTGACCTTATCGCCCACCACGACGCTTGCCTCGGCAGCCTTTGCAGCGACGCCGCCCGAATACCCGATTGACTTGACCTCGTCCGAAACGATCATCGCGCCGTCTGCATAACCGCGCAGCATCGTCGGCGGCATCTGCGTGTCGCCCACCAGCACACTCGAGGCGGTGCCGGCGGTCACATAGAACGACTGCACGACACCCGAACGCGGCTTGAACTCCACATCCGAGCAATAGCCCACGACATCGCCCGACTCCGTGCGCACGTCCATGCCAACCCAGATAATGCAATCGTCCAGGTTGATGTCGAGACGCTTGGCCGCAGCGGCATCATAGGTGCCCTTGACGTCATCAACCGCGATGGCGCCCTCGTAGACGCCAATGGCATCGAGCGCCACAAATCGATCAGGGCGCTCGATCATACCCGCGATATCGGACTGGCGAACCATAAAGCCCACCACGCGCGTACCGCCCGGGGTAAAGACCGGAAAGTGAATCTTTCCGAGCTTTTTAGGGCTGCGCGGCGTGCCGTCCTTTTTGGTGCGCTTGTCCTCGGTAGGCTTGCGATAGATCTTGGCGCCGACAAAATCCCCGGCGCGCATTATGCCTCGGTCGAGGGCTCCGCAGCCTCGGTATCAGCCTCGACGGCGTTCTCGACCACGACGTCGGCGGCAGGCGTCACGTTGCCGCCCGAAATGGCGTCGTTGAGCTGCTCGCGCAGCTGGTCCATGCGCTCGCGGGCCAGGTCGACCTTGGCGCGCAGGTCATCGGTCTTGGCGTCGACCATCGGGCCAAAGTCATTCACCGCAGCACGG
>CAVEDI010000191.1:0-14949 GCA_963614405.1 Oscillospiraceae bacterium
TGCCGAGTCCTCGCCCCAGCTTGCCAGTACCTGCTTGCCGTCGGTAAAGCAGATGGCAGAGGCAATGGTCTCGGACAGGATGATTTTAGAGGCGCCCAGGGCCGCTTCGGGCGTAAGGCCGCGCGACGTGTAGGCGAATATTTTTGATGCGATGGCGAGCGTACGGTCGGTTGCGCTCGATGTGAGGTCGTCGGGGACCACAAAGACATACGAGAAGAAGAAGCACAGCATGACCAGGCCGGCAATAACGACAACGCCCGGAACGGGATTGGGATTATCGGTTAAATCCCAGATAAGCAGCAGGATAAGCGCCGGAACGACAATACCGAGCAGGATGGCCTGGACCACGTGCTGGGCCGTACGAAAGACCTTGGTAGAGTTGTAGCTCTTGCCCAGAATCAGCCTGTTTAAATCCACCGTCATCCCCTCTTGTCCATAGCACCCATAGCAATAAAGAGGGCCGCAAGCGACCCTCTCCATTGCATTATGCAATCAAATACTGTGTTTTACATCCAGCCATCGACAAACGGTATCTTAGGCGCTGTATTTGTTGGCCTCGCCAAAGGTGCCAGCCTCGACGATCCAGCCATCCTTCATGATGACGTCCATGTTGTCGGTGTTGAGCACGTGGATATCGGCGGCGACGTCACCGTTGACGACCAGCAGGTCGGCGCACTTGCCGGCCTCGATGGAACCGGTCTCGTCCTCGATGTGGCACATCTTGGCACCGTTGAGGGTAGCGCAGGTGATGGTCTCGACCGGGGTGAAGCCGATCTTGTCGACGAACTCGTACATCTCCTCGATAGAGCAGGTGCCGTACGGGGTGACGAAGGAGAAGGAGTCGGAGCCGATCGTCATGACGACACCGCGCTTCTTGGCCTCGCGCAGGCAGTCGTAGTTGCGCTGCAGCTCCTTCTCGACCAGGGTGCCCTCATACTTGTCGTGCAGCTCGGGGACGTAGACGGGCGGATAGGTGGCGTACCAGGTGGGCAGGAAGGCGATCGTCGGGGTGAAGAAGGTGCCTTGCTCGGCCATGAGGTCCATGGTGCGCTCATCGATATCGAAGCCGTGAATCAGCTGCTCGCAGCCAAAGCGGACGGAATCGTAGGCAGCGGCGTGGTTGTTGTAGCAGTGGCTCCACACGGGGATGCCGACCATCTTGGCCTCTTCGACCACGGCCTGAATCTCCTCGGAGCAATAGTGCTGGTCGCGACCGGAGTCCCAGCGCCAGATGCCGCCACCGGTAGCCCAGATCTTGATGGCATCGGGGTTCTCGCGCAGGCGACGACGGACGGCCTTGCGCAGATCCCAAGGACCGTCGACCTGGTCGCCCCAGGGATGGGATTCCTTGTTGAGCTCCTGGGTGCAGTGGTGGGAGTCACCGTGGCCGGCAACGCGGCAGAAGCCCAGACCGGTGGCCAGAACGCGCGGGCCCTTAAAGACGCCCTTGTCGATGCAGTCACGGATCTGGATACCAAAGCGGCCGATCTCGCAGACGGTAGTGAGGCCGTGGGTGAGGCAGTCGTAGGCCTGCTTGACGGCGACGGCCTGCTTCTCGAGGAGCGGCTGCATGACCCAATCGGTGTCATCGTCGGTCAGGTTGCCCGAGAAGTGCAGGTGAGTGTCGATCAGGCCGGGAAGGACGGTCTTGCCGGCGGCATCGATAACCTCAACGCCCTCGGGAAGGTCCTGCATAGCACCGGCGTACTCGATCTTGCCGTTGTCGTCGACGAGAACGAGGGAGTTCTCGACCGGCTCGGCGCCGGTACCGTCGATGAGTTTACCGCCAACGATTGCATACTTAGTGGACATGGTTCCTCCTTATGGATCCATATAGTGGGCGAGGCCGTGTTGGGTTAAGGCCTCACAAAGCTACCCAAGTGGTGCCGGGTTCGGTGCGCGGGAGAGAGGGGCCCGCGCACCCGATCCGCCCCGGCTAGGCGTTACTTTTTGCGGGAATTGGTGAAAGCCATGAGGGCCAGGCCAATAGCCAACCAGCCGATCACGATGCTCCACTCCACCATGTTGAGGGAAGCGGGAGAGAACGGAATCACGAGCAGGCCGATGATAATGGCGCAGGCAGCGATAGCGAGGCCGATGCCAAACTTGCCGCCGGGCACCTCGTAGGGACGAGGCAGGTCGGGCTCGGTGAAGCGCATGCGCAGGCAGGCGAGGGCGACCATGCCGCAGGAGAAGATGAAGGCGAGAGCCGACACGTTGGTCAGGGGGATGAGCATGTTCTTGCCCAAAAACGGTCCGACGACGGTGATGACGCCCAAGACGACGCAGGCAAGCTTGGGAGCGCCGGACTTGGGGTCGACCTCGGCGAACTGCTCGGGCAGCTGGCCCTTGCGGCCCATGGCGAGCATGATGCGGCTCGTGGCGCCGTAGAAGGAGTTCATCGGGCCCATGGGTCCAAGCGTAGCGATGACGAGCATGGCCAGGTACAGAAGCATGTTGATGCCCTTGAGGCAGGCAAGCGCGGGAACCGGGCTCTTAACAAACTCATGCCAGTCGAGGATGGTGCCGAACGAGTAGATGCAGACCATGTAGAAGCCGCCGGCGGCCAGCAGGGCCAGGGAGATGATCTTGCCG
Source organism: Oscillospiraceae bacterium (assembly GCA_963614405.1). Taxonomy (GTDB): domain Bacteria; phylum Actinomycetota; class Coriobacteriia; order Coriobacteriales; family Coriobacteriaceae; genus Collinsella. The sequence goes on from CAVEDI010000191.1 coordinate 2,596, forward strand.
AACTTGTTCCAGTTGAGGCCCTCGGCTGCTTCCTCAGCCTGCTGAGGAATGGTGTCGAAGCCAGCGTAGAAGAACGGGGTCAGAACCAGGACCGACACGATGCCGGCAAACAGGCTGGAGCTCTCGGTAGCGGCCTTGCCGCCGCCAGCGCCGGTGACCTGGGAGAACACGGGCATGGCATTGTCCGGCGAGCCGGTGAACAGCGAGACGCCCATGGCGAGCAGCATGCCGCAGAGCAGGGCCTTGGTCAGGAAGGCCTGGAGCTTGGCAGCCGAGCTGGCACCGCGGAAGTTGAGGAAGATGACGTAGACTGCAAAGCCGAGCGCGATCAGCGTCGGGAACAGGTAGACGTCGGCCCCCAGTATGGTGTAGAGCTTGACGGCGCGCAGCCACTCAAGGCCGGGCAGGCTGCCGAACATCTCGGACACGAGGGTCGAAATGGCGATGGCCTCCCACGGGCACAGGATGCCGTTGCCCAGGGCCAAAAGCCATCCGGTGATGTAGCTCAGCGTACGGCCAAAGCTACGATCGACATACTCGACGATGCCGCCCGAGATGGGGATAGCAGCCGTGAGCTCACCGAAAACAGCTCCGACGGGCACGAGGAAGATTGCACCCAAGAGGAATGCGATCATAGCGGGAACGGGACCGCCGCCCACGACCATCCAGTCGCCGACCTGCAGAACCCAACCGGTACCGATGATGGCACCGAAACCGATGGTGAAGAAGTTCCAGAGCGAAAGCGTTTTCTTCATGCCGCCGTTATCCTCGACTGCAACTTCTGCGTTCTTGTCCGCCATTGTTCCCCTCCTTTCCTGTTTGACGCCCTTGGCGTCACCCCTTGCGCGGTCCGTTTTGCCGCGCGCTTTTATTCCATGGCTTTAAGATACGGCCTTGGCGCAGCAGCGCCGCTCGCAGCTCGACCGAAGGCAGAACTGCAAAACGAGCGGCACCGTTTTTGGGACGAACGGCGGGAGACGTCATTCGTCTTGGGCGCTTTCATCTTGTCTGCTTTTGAATACCTGTTACCGTGACGCTTGGCGCTCGGCGCGGCAACGTTCATACCATTTGTCAGGCTTTTGGCGCGCATGCCCATGTGTCGTGCATCTTTTTATGTAGGATAGACAAGTTACACATGAGGCAAGGTGATTCGAATGGCATACGGATACAATGACGGCGACCAACGGCCACAAAGCGTGCGCCTTGCCGGCCGCACCACGCCAACGCCCAGAAGCACCTCCGACAACGACAACCCGCAGCGCCCCCAAGAGCAGCCCGGGGCTTCTTCGCGGCGGCAAAGCCGTACCGTGCAGCAGTCAGACCGCGTGAGTACGAGCACACGTCAACGCCAGACCGACACATCGCAGCCACGCCGCTACGATCGCCGTAAGACCGACTACTACGTCAAGCGCACCTTTTCGCGACCTCAACGCGATCGCGGCAATTCCGCCCCTCACCCCGCGTCGCACACCACAAGCCACGCGCTTCCAGCCCGCCGTCTACGCCTTGCGCTTTGCTCCATCGCCGCCTGCCTCGTCTTTGTGTTTTTGGGATCCTGTATCTCCCACGGATCAGCCGGTCTTGAGCCCACTGCCGAGGACAAGCTGCTTAAAGCTCCCGTCGCGCCCGGTTACTCCTTTGCGTTCTCGACCCCACGCTCGCAATGGCAGGCCGGCGCCATGCCCCACATCTACCAAATTGACCCCGCATGGTCGGAGCTGCCCTATGCCGGTGGCACTATTCGCGAAAACGCCTGCGGTCCCACTTGCCTCACCATGGTCTATATCTTTAAGACCGGCCACACCGATAAGACGCCGGTCGATGTATGCGCACTGGCCGAAGCCGGCAACTACGCCCCCACTGGTGCCACCGAGTGGTCGTTTATGACAGGCGGTGCGTGGCAGCTGGGGCTCAACGGAACACAGCTCTATAACGATCGCGAATCGATTACCCAAGCACTTCGCTCGGGTGTGCCCGTCATCGCCGCAGTGCGACCCGGTACGTTTACCAACGTAGGCCACTACATCGTGCTCTACGGCATCGACGATGCCGACCAGATTGGCGTCTACGACCCCAACTCGGCCAGCCGCAGCGCCCGCCGCTGGGGCGTCGTAGAGGTCCTCAACGAAGTCGAAGCCATGTGGGCCTACTACTAGTCATTGGGCACTCATTGGGGACAGACTTAAATGAGTGGTCGTCGGGGACAGTCTTACGGACGCCGGCCGAGAGCAGACGAAAAGGGCCATCCCGAACTGCTTGGAACTGCCAGCACGGAAAGCGCATCCTGCTTTGGGGCCCAATAGCGGGATGCGCTTTCCGTTAGCGGCCCGTTTGGGAAACTAGGGACCGCTTTTCGACAAAAATCCGGGATGCATTTTCCGATTGAGGGCCTCAAGGGAAACCGCACCCCATGTTGGACGCTCGTTCTGGGATGTGCTTTCCGCAGTTGATCGATGCGGCCTTTAAGGACTGTCCCAAGCTGCCGGCAGGAAAGGAACGTCCCCAAGTGCCGGGTTTCCGCAGCCTGCAATGCTCCTCATGAACAGCCGCCTCAATAACAAAAGCCCCCGCGGCCGAAGCGGACCGCGGGGGCAACAGACCTGCAAGAGTTAACTCAAGTCCTCGCCATTTGATGCAATGACCTTTTGGTACCAGCAGAAGCTGTCCTTTCGGTAGCGATCGAACGTGCCTTTGCCCATATCATCGGCATCAACATAAACAAAGCCATAGCGCTTCTTCATCTGCCCCGTCGAGGCCGACACCAAATCGATACAGCCCCACGGCGTGTATCCCATCAGGTCAACACCGTCCTCGACAATTGCATCGCGCAGCGCAAGAATATGCCTTCGCAGGTAATCAATATGATACGCATCGTGGACTTTGCCGCCTTCCAGTGCATCGAGTCCGCCCACACCGTTCTCGGCGATAAAGAGCGGAAGATGGTAACGATCGTGGTAGCCGGCAAGCGTCACGCGCAAACCCAGCGCATCGATCTGCCACTTCCAGGCAGTCTCTTTATCCTTGAGGTACGGATTGCGCAACGTCGGGAACACGTTGCCCTCCGCCTTCTCGGCGATCACCTGATCATCGGCGCACACCAAGCGCGAGCAATAGTACGAGAACGAGATGAAGTCGACCGTATGCTCTGCCAGATACTCCGTATCGCCCGGCTCAAAGGGCACGTGAACACCCTCTTTCTCGAGTGCACGCAGCTTCCAAGCAGGATAGGCGCCCGCAGCCATCACGTCTGTGTAGAAGTAGCGGCCGCGGTCCTCCTCATACGCAAGCCATACGTCCTCGGGCGCACAACGGTACGGATAGGTCGCACCGGCAGCGACCATGCAACCCACCTTGTTTGCGGGATCGATCTTGTGCAGAATCTCGACAGCGCGAGCGCTCGCCATAAACATATGGTGCGAGAACGCCGCGGTCACGGCTGCACGGTCACGCTCATCCTCGAGCGTGACACCCGCGTTGAGATAGGACAGCGCCACGCTGTTGATCTCGTTGAACGTAAGCCAATAACGCACGAGGCCCTGGTACGCGCGTCCGACGGTCTCGACGTAGTGCGCATACCGCTCGATCATCTCTCGGCTTTGCCAGCCACCATAGCGCTCGACCAGAGCCAACGGATAGTCGTAGTGCGACAGCGTCACAAGCGGCTCGATTCCATGCTCGCGCAGCGCCTCGAATACCTGACGGTAAAACTCCAAGCCCTCGCCGTTGGGCTCGGTCTCCATCCCTGTGGGAAAAATACGGCTCCAGCAAATTGAAAGACGCAGGCACTTAAAGCCCATCTCGGCAAAGAGCTCGACATCCTCGTGCCAATGATGGAAGAAGTCGTTGCCCCAGCGGCATGGATACAGCCTGTCCGGATCGTCCACGGGCTTTTGCCTGCCAAACATTACATCCCAGCGGTCGGAACCCTGTGGGATCAGGTCGGAGTGCGACATGCCGCGGCCGCCCTCGTTCCAGCCCCCTTCGGCCTGGTTGGCGGCGAGGGCACCACCCCACAAAAAGCCCTCGGGCATACCGGCGGCAGACGTTCTGTCAAAGTAACTCATGCTACTCAGCATCCTCGGCAGAAGCTGCCGCGGCGTTCTCCTGCTCCTGAGCCAGGAGCTGGTTATCGTACACCTTAAAGAACGGGTACCAGACCACAGCCATGACCACGATCAAAACGATCGTAAACACCCAGATGCGCGGGTCGAGGCACTGGACAAAGCCCTGAACGAAGATGGGGAACGTGCCGCTCACCAAGATGTAGAAGTTAGAGACAAGACCCAGTGAGACCGTACCCCAATACAGCAGGGCCGAGATCATGCCGCCTAGCACAAACGGAATCATGAGGATCGGGTTGAAGATGATGGGCGCGCCGAAGATCGCGGGCTCGGAGATACGGAAGAAGCTCGGCACGATCGATGCCCTGCCAAATGCCTTGAGCTGCTGCGACTTTGCCCTAAACGCGCAGAGCGCCACAAAAGAGAACGTATTACCCGTGCCGCCGATGAGGTTGATGGCCAACGACATGAGCGCCGGGTGGAACTCAAGCGGCTGCCCGGCAGCATAGAGCGAGGCGTTGGCGGCAAAGGCGGCAAGCGTGACCGGGGCGGTGATGGGCATTACGATCATGTTGCCGTGGACGCCAAAGCACCAAAACAGCAGCGTCATGAAGCAGATAAGCAGTGCGCCGGGCACAGAGTCAACTGCGACGGAAAGCGGGGCAGCGAGCAGCTTCTCGATAACCGAGGGGATGGACAGCGCGGGATCGATCATCTGGATCAGCAGGTTGCCGCCAAAGAAGATGAGGATGTTGGCGAGCATAGGTACGATGGCGCCAAAGGTTTCGGACAAAAACGGCGGCACGCCATCGGGCATCTTGATGGTGATGCCCTTGGTCTGGCAGAAGCGCGTGACCTCGACGGAGACCAAGGCAACGATGATGGCGGTAAACAGGCCCTGCGCACCCAGATAGGTGCAGGGGACCGCCTGGAGCACGGACTCGTCAGCAAGCTGGTAGTAGGACGACGGCGCCGCGGCGATCAGGAACATCACCAGCGAGGTCATGCCGGCGTTAAGCTTGGGCATCTTGTAGGTGCCCGCCAGGTTATAGGCGATTGCGAACGTCACGATCACCGACAGTATGCCCATCGTCATGTTGAAGGGAATGAGCAGCGTGAGCTTATTGGCCGTGGCAAAATCGAGCCAAGGGCCAAAGACGGACCAGAACCCGCCCTGCGCCACCAGGTCGGCCGTGACCGGCGGGTTGGCGAGGATCATAAAGACGGCAGATACCAAGATGAAGCTGATCGCGCTCATAAAGCCCTTTTGCATGGAGGCAAAGTGGCGCTCGGTGCCGCAGAAATTGGCGATAGGGGTCAGTTTTTCCTGAAGCAGGGTCATGAACTTCTCCATGGTTGCCTCCTAACCCAACAGCGACTGGGCGAGTGCCAGCACGTTGGCGGCGTTGCCCATGCCGTAGTCCTGTGCGGGGATGACCGCGGTCGGCTTACCGCTCCCCTGCTTGACGGTGTTGAGCTGGTAGGACACCTGCGGCCCCAAGAGCAGCACGTCATAATTGGCGCACGTCTCCTGATACTCGCCGATACCCACCGCATCGATATCGAGCTCGATGCCGTTTTGCTCCGCATATTTCTCGAGTTTCTTCATCAGAATGCTTGTAGACAGACCAGCTGCGCAAACAAGAAGGATCTTCATAAGGGATTCCCTTCGCATTGATTGGTTGGATAGTCACCGCACGCCGCTAGGCGTTCTTGGTTGCAGTGCGCTCATACAGGCAGATCAGCTCCTGCACGAGCTCCTGAGCAAGCATGGAGCACATGAGGTGGTCCTGAGCATGGACCAGCAACACATCCACCGACAGATGCTCGCCCGCTGCCTCAGTCGAAAGCAGCTGCGTTTGGATGTGGTGAGCCTTGATTCCCGCATCCTTTGACTGCTTCATGAGTTTGGCGGCGGCGTCAAAATCCCCCGCCTTTGCCTTTTCAAGGGCTTCGAAGGCAAGGCTGCGTGCCTCTCCCGCTGCAGCGACCAGCTGAAACGAAACCATCTCGGTTCCCTGATCGTCCATAACGGTCTCCTCTCCCGTGATGTTTGGTTTGTACTTGAATATTCGAAACGCCTATCTCCCGCCCGCAATCCTCGAGGTTTATTGCAGGTAGACTGACAGGGTCATCGACAAAAGAAGTCTTAAGCCGTATGCGCTTGCACAAGCGCCATCAGCTCATGCCAGGACCGGCGCTCGCGTAGGCGCTCGACCCCCTGGCGGTCCATAAAGATCTCGGCGAGCAGTGAGCTCAAGATCCGCGCCTCATCGCCGCCCGACCGGGCAAACGACACCATAAAGACGATATCGACCTCATGGCCGTATTCGTCCCAAAGAATGGGATGTTCGAGCAGGCCCACGGTAACAAAGGCCTCGGCGCTCAAGGGATGCATCCCATGGGGCATGGCTACCCCATTGCCAAACGAGGTGGCGCTCGCGCTCTCGCGCTCGGCGACCTCTTGGGCAAACTGGGCATCGACACGGCCGCTCTCGACGGCGCGCTCGGAGAGATATCGGAGAACGGCCTGCTTCGACGACGCCTCAACGCGGTTGAAGAACAGGGCACGGCTAAAGAAAGAGCTCACGGAGTCCGATTGCGCAGTGTCGTCGCTCAGCACCTTGCGGATAGCGTTGACATCGCTCGTCTCCAAGAAGAAATCGGCCTCGCGGACGGGCACGGGCAACTTGACGTTGAGCGGCACCGTTGTGAACACGTAGTCGATATGCGAAAAATCGAACGTTCCCACGCGGGCGACATCGCATGTCTCAATCGAATCGATATACATGCCAAACTGCTTGCGGTACTGGTGCTCGAGCATACGGGCGCTTCCCGCTCCCGAGGCGCACACGATCAGGATGCGTTTGCGACGCGGCTGGTCGGCTTGCTGCTCGAGGGCCAGGGCAAATGCCATGGCGATGTAGCCGAGCTCTTCATCAGAGGGCTGGCTGCCAAAATGACGCTCGAGTACCTGCGAGGTGCCAGCTGCCATCGAATAGGCCAACGGAAACCTCGTCTTGATATCGGACAGCATGGGGTTATCCATATGCATGTGATATTCAAGGCGATAGCCCAGAGGGCCGATATGCCGAGCAAGGTTCATGCGAAGTTCAAGATCGCCGCTAAAGTCAAACCTAAACTCATCGTTGACCGCACGTACCATCTCGGAAGCAATCTCCCACATCTCGTCCGAGATAACGGCAGAGCCCTTCTCGGGCACGCCCGTGCCCCTGCCGAGCAAATGGATTGCGATAAAGGCAACCTCTTCTCGGGGCATGCTCACGCCCAGGGCATCCTTGATGTTTGCGGCAATCTGGAAAGCCGCGGCGTATTCGCGCGTTCCCTCCAGTTTTTGAACGTCCGATTCTGCAGCTGGGACATAGCAGCCCTGCTCGATGCGGCCAAGAGCAATGTAAAGATGCATGATGAGATTGCGGGATGCCAGCGAGCTCACCGTGACGGGCGAGGCCGTCAGAGCATCGTCCACACATGCGGCGATGGCCCGCAGGCGCTCGGCGAGCTTTGCATCGTCGGTGTCGGGCAACACGGGCCTCACCAGCGAGGCCAGGCACAGGCGCCGCTGCGACTCCCCGCCCGCAACGCGGATTCCGTAGCGTGGGCGCTTTTCGAGCGTTAAGTCAAATTGGGCGAGTTTCTGCTCTACCAGACGCATGTCATTGGACAGAGTTCGCGCCGAAACGTAGAGTAAATCCGCATACTCCTCAATCGTCACCCACTGGGACCGCATGAGGAGGTCGTTAAGAAGGAAGGACACACGGCCGTCGCGCGTATCAGGAATGCCCGGATGGGCCAGAGCCGCACCGTCTAGCAAGCGAGCAAGCTCATCTGCACGTGCAACATCGATACGATACTGCCCCTTGCTGCCAACGATGCGTGCAACCCCTGCAAGGTTGTCGTTTGCGCGATGGATATAGTTTCTCACGGCGCGCTCGCTTACCTCGAGACGCTTGGCAAGTACCGCGACAGCGACAGGCTGAGCGTCCTCGATCATATTTACAAGCTGCTTGACGCGAGCATCCATGTCCTCCTCCTTTCCCTGCGTCTAGTCTAACGCGGTAAAGAATGACACTCCACGTCGCGCTCGTTCCGCCAACTCGGAACAGGTTGCGGGGAGTCCATCTGAGCTATGGAGAGCCTGGGGAGAGGGCCCGAAGGCAATGCGTCGGTGTGGGATGCGCCTTCCCAGCCATTGGGCAGTCATTGGGGACAGACTTAAATGAGTAGTCGTTGGGGACGTTCTTGTTTGGCTAGTCGTTTAAGAACGTCCCCAATGACTATTAAGGACTGTCCCAAGCTGCCGGCAGGAAAGGAACGTCCCCAAGTGCCGGGTTTGTCCCCAATGACTAGGTGAATAGCAAAAGCCCCGCAGTCGGAGCGGACTGCGGGGCTCATGAAGAGAGGCTAGTTTGTGGGCGCTTTGCCTGGCTCCCACAAGAGAGGCAGCAGAGTAGAGACTACTCGTGGATGCGGGTACCGGAGAGGCCGGCCATGGTCTCGGCGGCCTTGTCCAGAGCGCCGATGATGCAGGTACGACCCTTGCGGGAACGCGCGAACTTGATAGCAGCGCGAACCTTGGGCTCCATGGAACCCTTGCCGAACTGGCCCTCGTCGGCCAGGCGCTCGGCCTCGTCGGCGGTGAGGTCCTCGAGCTCCTCCTGGTTGGGCTTGCCAAAGTTGATGGCGACATGCTCAACGGCGGTCAGCAGGAACAGAACGTCAGCGTCGCAGTCCTCGGCCAACAGCTCGCCGCCCAGGTCCTTGTCGATGACGGCGGGAACGCCCTTGTAGCAGCCCTTGTTCTCGTAGTCGCGGACGACGGGGATGCCGCCGCCACCGCAGGCGATGACGATGAACTCGTTGTCGAGCAGGTTGAGGATGGAGTCGGCCTCGACGATCTTCTTGGGATCGGGGGAAGCGACGACGCGACGCCAGCCGCGGCCGGAATCCTCGACGAAGACCTTGGAGGGATCCTCGGCCATGAACTCCTTGGCCTGCTCCTCGGTATAGAAGGGACCGATCGGCTTGGTCGGGTTCTTGAACGCGGGATCATCCGGATCGCACTCGATCTGGGTGACGACGGTGGCGGCGTGCCAACGCTTATAGCGCTTGTGCATCTCGCGGCCGATGCCCTGCTGCAGGTGATAACCAATGTAGCCCTGGGACATGGCGCCGCACTCGGGCAGCGGCATCTCGGGGGTACCGATGGCATCGTGGGCAGCGGCGAAGGCGTTCTGGATCATGCCTACCTGCGGGCCGTTGCCGTGGGGGATGATGATCTCGTTGCCCTGCTCGATGAGGCCGAGGAGGGCATGGGCGGTGTTGCTCACGGCCTCGATCTGCTCGACGGGGTTGTTGCCGAGGGCGTTGCCGCCAAGGGCGACGACAATACGATCGGGCTTGCCAAGAGGCTTAGACATTGCTGGAATCCTTTCTGTAAAAGGCCTACAACCCATTAATAACCCGCGTCCGTGCGATACGCGAGTTTATTAAGGTTTATATTCTCTTTATCGCTCATTTTATTCATTTTGAAAATAGCAGAACGGTGAACGGTCGTTTTTATCCGCTCAGCGTACAGAACTCCAGCTAAGACATATCTACGTAATTTACGTGCGACTTTATTTTAATAGAGCAGGGATTAGACCAGATTATGCAAACTATATCTTTGCTAAACACAAAACAGACAGCGCAATATCTTACTCGCACTATACGAGATTCTATGCACATATAAGTCGAGTATGCACCCCTGCAAAAACAAGGGGCTTTTCATCCAGCAAAAGGAATAAAGAAGAGCTCCGAAAAGACGGCAGCAACCCTGTCCTCCCCCGCGTCCCAAAGTGGCGCGAGGTTTCGCGGCAAAGCCGCGAAACAGCGAAAGGGACGGAACACCCGGCCAACTACGTCCTTCATCCGCCCACACAATCCGAGGACGTAGTCGTAGCAGGATCTGAGGGCTGACCTTCGCGGACACTCCGCAGGACGAAAGAACCCCCACCGCACGTAGTGCGCAGCGGGGGTTCTTTCATGTCCGAGAACGTCCGCGAAGGTCAGCCCTCAGATCCTGCGGTGGGAGACCTAGGCCTCGTTGTACACCGTCTTGAGCTTCAGCAGGTGCTGATAGCGGTCCATAGCGGCCTGCTCATTCTCCTTGAAGAGCTCCTCGGCGCGCTCGGGGAAGGAACGCGTCAGCGAAGCGTAACGGGCCTCGTTCATCAGGAACTCCTGATAACCGCCCGCGGGCTCCTTGGAATCGAGCGAGAACTTCTTGCCGGCAGCAGCCTCGGGGTTGAAGCGGAAGAGGTTCCAGTAACCGCACTCGACAGCCTTCTTCATCTCGGCCTGGCAGTTCTGCATGCCGCCCTTCTTGATGGAGTGCATCTCGCAGGGGCTGTAGCCGATGATGAGGGACGGGCCGTCGTAGGCCTCGGCCTCGTGAATGGCCTTGAGAGTCTGAGCCGGATTGGCGCCCATGGCGACCTGCGCCACGTAGACGTAGCCGTAGCTCATGGCAATCTCGGCCAGGGACTTCTTCTTGGTCACCTTACCGGCAGCGGCGAACTGAGCGACCTGGCCCAGGTTCGAGGCCTTGGAGGCCTGACCGCCGGTGTTGGAGTAGACCTCGGTGTCGAAGACGAAGACGTTGACGTTGTGGCCGGAAGCCAGGACGTGGTCCAGGCCACCGAAGCCGATGTCGTAGGCCCAGCCGTCACCGCCGAAGATCCAGAAGGACTTCTTGGTGAGGTAAGCCTTGTCGGCGAGGATCGCCTTGGAAGCGTCGCAGCCGCACTTCTCGAGCTCGGCAACGTAGGCAGCAGCAGCGGTCTTGGAGGCCTCGGCGTCGTTGACGGAGTCGATCCAAGCCTGGCCGGCGGCCTTGAGCTCATCAGACGGACCATCAGCAGCGATGATGTCCTGAGTAGCGGCGATCAGCTTGTGCTGAACGGCCTCATAGCCAACGGCCATGCCCAGACCGTGCTCGGCATTGTCCTCGAACAGGGAGTTGTTCCACGCCGGGCCGTGACCGTCCTTGTCCTTGCAGTAAGGAGCGGTGGCAGCGGGGTTGCCCCAAATGGAGGAGCAGCCGGTGGCGTTGGAAATGAACATGCGGTCGCCGGCGACCTGGGTCACCAGACGTGCATAGGCGGTCTCGGCGCAGCCGGCGCAGGAGCCGGAGAACTCCAGGTAGGGCTGCTTAAACTGGCTGCCCTTGACGTTGGCCGCGATGAGCTCCTTCTTCTCGGAGACGTTCTCGACCATGTAGTCCCAAACGGGCTGCTGGTCCATCTCCTGCTCGGTGGGAACCATCTCGAGGGCGCCCTTGGGGCAAACCTTGACGCAGTTGGTGCAACCCATGCAGTCGAGCGGGGACACAGCCATAGTGAACTTCATGCCCTTGGCCTTGGGGCCCATGGCGTCGAGCGTGCGGGTAGCCTCGGGCGCGGCGGCAACCTCGTCCTCGGTCATCGCGAACGGACGGATGGTGGCATGCGGGCACACGTAGGCGCACTGGTTGCACTGGATGCACTTGGTCTCGTCCCAGTGGGGAACGACCACGGCGACGCCGCGCTTCTCGTATGCGGAGGCGCCCAGCTCAAACTGGCCGTCAGCGCAATCGACGAAGGCGGAAACAGGCAGGCTGTCGCCGTCCATGCGATCGATGGGCTCGAGCAGGTTCTTGACCTGCTGGGCGATAGCGGACTTGGTCTCCTCGGAGAGCTCGACGGGAGCGGCATCCTCGGCAGTTGCCCAGTCGGCCGGAACCTCGAACTTACGGAAGGCGGTAGCGCCGGCATCGATGGCCTTGTGGTTGGCGTCGACGATAGCCTGACCCTTCTTCATGTAGGACTTGGTAGCCGCGTCCTTCATGTACTGCAGGGCGTCCTCGGCGGGCAGGACCTTGGCCAGCGCGAAGAAGGCGGACTGGAGCACCGTGTTGGTGCGCTTGCCCATGCCGACCTTGGCCGCCAGGTCGATAGCGTCGATCAGGTAGACGTTGACGTTGTTGTTCGCGATGTAGCGCTTGGCCACGGCGGGCATGTGCTCGGCGAACTCCTCGTCGCTCCACTGGCAGTTGACCAGGAAGGTGCCGCCCGGCTTGACGTCGCGGACCATCTTGAAGCCCTTAACGATGTAGCTGGGGTTATGGCAGGCGACAAAGTCGGCCTTGGTCACGTAGTACGGCGAACGGATCGGGGAATCACCAAAGCGCAGGTGCGAGACGGTGACGCCGCCGGTCTTCTTGGAGTCGTACTGGAAGTAGGCCTGGACGTAC
>CAVEDI010000192.1:0-8342 GCA_963614405.1 Oscillospiraceae bacterium
GCCGGGGCGGGAGGGGCCGAGTTTCCTCCTGAGCGACTCTGCTTGCAGCCGGAGCGAAAGGGGGAAATCTCGGCCCCTCCCGCCCCGGCCGGCCAGGTCAACTACACCGTGTACTGCGGCAGGTCCTGCAGGGCGATGACGTCCATGCCCATGTCGTTGGCGCTGCCGTGACCCTGCTGGTCCTCGCGCACGGCCTCGATGGCACTCACGTACGTGTTGGCCGCAGACATCGCCGTCACGCAGGTCACACCACGACGGACGGCCTCGGTGCGCAGTAGATAGCCGTCGCCGCGCGAACCCGGACCATACGGCGTGTTGATGATTACCGCAATCTTGCCATCGGCGATGAGGTCGCCGATGTTGGGACGCTCGCCGTCGTGCGGGCCGCTGATCTTCTCCACGACCTCGCATGTCACGTTGCCGCCGCGCAGCACGCGCGCCGTGCCCTCGGTGGAGCAGATGTCGAAGCCCAGGTAGCGCAGGATACGGGCGACCGAAAGGATGTGGCGCTTGTCTCGGTCGCACACGCTAATGAACACCTTGCCGCTGCCGGGATCGGGCAGCTTGTAGTCGATCGCCAGCTGCGTCTTGGCGTATGCCTCGGGATAGCTCTTGGCGATACCCATGACCTCGCCCGTCGACTTCATCTCGGGCCCCAGGATAACGTCAGCGCCCGGGAAACGACCCCAGGGCATAACGGCTTCCTTCATGCAGAACCAGTCCAGCTGTCGCTCGTCGCTCGGCAGGCCCAGGCTCGCGATGGAATCGCCCGCCATGATACGCGCCGCGCACTTGGCCAACGGTACGCCGGTGGCCTTGGAGATAAACGGCACGGTACGGCTTGCGCGCGGGTTGGCCTCGATCACGTAAACGGTCTCGCCCTTAATGGCGTACTGCACGTTGACAAGGCCGCGAACTCCCAGCGCCATCGCGATGCGGCGCGTGGTCTCGCGGAGCTTCGCCTGCAGGCTCTCACTAAAGCTGAACGGCGGAATGCAGGTCGCAGAGTCGCCGGAGTGAATACCGGCCTCCTCGATATGCTCCAGAATGCCGCCGATGTAGACCTCTTCGCCATCGCACAAGGCGTCGACGTCGGACTCGATCGCACCCTCCAGGAAGCGGTCCAGATACACCGGGTAGTCGGGGCTAATGCGCGCAGCCTCGGCCATGTAATCGCGCAGATGCTCGGCATCGTAGGCGATCATCATGCCGCGGCCGCCCAGCACGTAGCTCGGACGCACCAGCAGCGGGTAGCCGATGTGTGCGGCCACGGCCTCGGCTTCCTCAAACGACGTGGCCTGGCCCGCTGGCGGATACATGATGCCCAGCTTGTCGAGCAGGGCGGCAAAGCGCTCGCGATCCTCGGCAAAATCGATGGCGTCGGGCTTGGTACCCATAATGTTCACGCCGCTCTCCTCGAGCATGCGCGCCAGCTTAAGCGGGGTCTGGCCGCCGAGCGTCACCACGACGCCGTCGGGACGCTCGACATCGATAACGTCCATGACGTCCTCGTAGGTGAGCGGCTCAAAGTAAAGGCGGTCGGACGTGTCGTAGTCGGTCGAAACGGTCTCGGGATTGCAGTTGACCATGATGGTCTCAAAGCCGCGGGCCGCCAGCGCGTAGCTCGCGTGCACGCAGCAGTAATCGAACTCGATACCCTGGCCAATGCGGTTGGGGCCGGCACCCAGGATCATCGCCTTGGGCTTGTCCGCCGGCGTGGTCTCGTCGGGAGCCACGCACTTCTTGGCATCCGGACTCGTGCGGTAGATGTTCTCGTACGTCTTGTAGTGGTACTCCGTGGCGCTCGAGAACTCCGCAGCGCAGGTATCGACCGTCTTCATGCTGGGAACCACGCCAAGGCCCTTGCGATAGGCGCGCACAAAGCGCTCGTCCGAGCCGGTCAGCGCGGCGATCTCGGCGTCACTCGTGCCGTACTGCTTGAGCAGGCGCATCGCGTCGGCGTCGATATCCTCCACACGCAGGCCGCGGATGCTCTCCTGGACCTGCACCATGTCGTTGATGCGGTTGAGGTACCACGGGTCGATGCCGCAGGTGGCATGGATGCGAGCGATGTCCCAGCCACGGCGCAGGGCCTCGACCACAAAGAAGATGCGATGCTCGGTCGGGGTTGCCACGGCCTGAGCGAGCTCATCGTCGCTCAGCTTGTCGGCACCCTCTTTGCCACCGGCGCAAATGCCCTGGTGGCCGTCCTCCAGCGAGCGCATAGCCTTGCCAAAGGCCTCCTCAAAGGTGCGGCCGATCGCCATGATCTCGCCCACGGCCTTCATGCGCGTGGTGAGCGTGGGGTCGGTACCCTTGAACTTCTCGAAGGCAAAGCGCGGCACCTTGACCACACAGTAGTCAATCGTGGGCTCAAAGCAGGCGGGCGTTGCCTTGGTAATGTCGTTGACGATTTCGTCGAGCGTGTAGCCCACAGCCAGGCGCGCGGCGGCCTTGGCGATGGGGAAACCCGTTGCCTTGGAGGCCAGTGCGGACGAGCGGCTCACGCGCGGGTTCATCTCGATGACGATCAAGCGACCGGTGCTGGGGTTCACGGCAAACTGCACGTTGGAGCCACCGGTCTCGACGCCGATCTTCTCCAAGATGGAGAGCGAGGCGACACGCATGCGCTGATACTCAAGGTCGGAGAGGGTCTGCGCCGGCGCCACGGTGATGGAGTCGCCGGTATGCACGCCCATGGGGTCGAGGTTCTCGATGGAGCACACGATGATGCCGTTGCCGGCGTGGTCACGCATGACCTCCATCTCGTACTCTTTCCAACCCTCGATGGACTCCTCGACCAGCACCTCGTGGGCAGGCGAGAGCTCAAGGCCCTGGCTCACGATGGAGACGAGCTCCTCGTGGGTGTGAGCGATGCCGCCGCCGGCGCCGCCGAGGGTAAAGCTCGGGCGCAGTACGCAGGGATAGCCCACGCGCTCGGCGATAGCCTCGGCGTCGGCCACGCTGTAGGCATAGCCCGAGCGCGCGACCTCCAGGCCAATCTCGGCCATGGCCTCGTTAAAGAGCTTGCGGTCCTCGCCGCGCTCGATGGCGGCCAGGTCGCAGCCGATCATCTCGACGCCGTACTTGTCGAGCGTACCGTCTTTCGCCAGCTCGACGGCGGCGTTCAGACCGGTCTGGCCGCCCAGCGTGGGCAGCAGCGCGTCCGGGCGCTCTTTCTTGATCACGCGCTCGATAAACTCGGCGGTAATGGGCTCAACATAGGTGCGGTCGGCAAGACCCGGGTCGGTCATGATGGTCGCCGGGTTGGAGTTGACCAGGATGACCTCAAAGCCATCCTCCTTGAGCACCTTGCAGGCCTGGGCGCCGGAGTAGTCGAACTCGCAGGCCTGGCCAATAACAATGGGGCCCGAACCGATAACGAGGATGCGCTTGATGTCAGTACGTTTCGGCATGTTAGTTCTCCTCGGTCTCAGCGGTCTCGGACTCAGCAAAGTTCCAGCCGGCAAGGCGGTCCTTCGCGGTATCGATGTCCAGGTAGTTCTCCTCGCCGTCCATGAGTCGCGTAAAGGCGGTAAAGAGATAGTGGGCATCGGTGGGGCCAGGCGAAGCCTCGGGGTGGTACTGGACCGAGAAGCACGGGGCGTCGAGCAGCTGGATGCCCTCGGCGGTGCCGTCGTTGAGGTTCACATGCGTCAGGCGAATGCGACCAAAGCGCTCGTTCATCACGACCGGCGCGATTCCGCGGCGCACCCAGACGCGCAGATCTCCATCGGCCGCATGCTCGGTCTCGCCGCCGGAAAGCTCGGGGACAAGCTTGCCCAAGCTGGGGAACAGCAGGCCAAAGCCATGGTTTTGCGCGGTGATCTCCACACGGCGGCTTACCAGGTTCATAACCGGCTGGTTGCCACCGCGGTGACCGAACTTAAGCTTTTCCATCTGGGCGCCGCAGGCCAGGCTGATCATCTGGTGACCAAGACAAATACCAAAGCCCGGCACCTTGCCGATCAGCTGCTGCACCTGCTCGTAGGTCTCCACCACGGCGTCGGGGTCGCCGGGGCCATTGGACAAAAAGACGCCGTCGGGATTCATGTCGAGCACCTCACTCGCGGGCGTGTCCCACGGCACGACGGTAAGGTCGCAGCCGGCGCGGACCAGCCCCTCCAGAATGCCGCGCTTCACACCGCAGTCGTAGGCGACCACTTTGTGACGGGCAGGAGCGGCAGCCGAAAGCGCAAAGTCATGCGTGCCAGGCAGGTCGGCAGCCACAAACTCATGAGGCGCGGGGCAACTTACGGTCTTGACCAGGTTCTCGCCTACCAGCGTGGGCGCTGCGGCCAGACGCTCGGCAAGCTCGTCGACGTCGAAGATCTCGGTCGAGATAATGCCCATCTTGGAACCATTGTCGCGCAGGTGGCGTACCAGAGCGCGGGTGTCGACGCCCTCGATAGCGACGATGCCGTGGGCGCGCAGATACTCCGGCACGCTGACGGCCGAGCGCCAGTTAGAAGGCGTGGTGCACATGTCGCGAACGATCATGCCGCGCATAGCCGGAGCGCTTGCAGGACGCACGGCGTCGCCGGGGAAGGCCGACTGGACGTCGGTCTCGTCGATACCGTAGTTGCCGATCTGCGGATAGGTCATGGTTACGATTTGGCCGGCATAACTCGGGTCGGTCATGACCTCAAAGTAGCCCTCGAGCGAGGTATTGAAGCAGACTTCGCCGGTCGCGGTGCCCTCGGCGCCGCATGCACGTCCATAAAAAATGGTCCCATCCTCAAGATACAGGATGCAGGGACCGCAGGTGCCCTTGCTGGTTTTGGCCAGCATACGCTGGCAAAGCTCGCTGGGCGCGAAGGTGCGGGCGGCAGCGCCCGCGGTATGGTTGTTCGCCATAATTCTCCTTCCCGGTCTCACAGGACCGGCTTAAAGGTGTGTAGTTAGGCCTCGCGGTATTGTAACCGCAAGCATGCCTCATGGCGTTAATTTCATCGAAATGTTTACGAAATGATAATTATGACTTTCTATGCATAATGTTTTTAATCCCCGTCCCAAAAAAATCATCCCGCGGGGCTTGTGGCTCACGCGGGATGATGGCGTCTTATTTTTTCTTGTCCTGCTCCAGCAGTTTGGACGGTGTGCGATCGGGCTTGCCGCCGCGGAAAATCTCGCGGCCATGCAGACGATGTTCCAGGTCACGCTCGGCCTTTTCCTCGTCAATCTTGGTCTGGCTCACCACCGGGTCCTCAATCAACGACGACACCGAGTTCACCTGCTTCTGAATGCGCTCGGCGATGGTGTCATCCATACTCACGATGCGCATCTTCCAGTCGATACTCGTGGCGTTGGATGAGCTCTTGGTCCACACGAACGTCAAAATGGCGCTCTGGTGGCCCCGCGCGGGGAACATGCCAAAGAAGGAATCGTGCTGAATGTTGCTATCCTCGTCGATATAGGCGTGAACGTTATACACCACGCGGTCGATCTTGTCGTTGAGCAGCGCGTTGGTCGCAAGCGCCGCGGCCTGGATCTGCCCGTTGGACAGCAGCTCGAGCTCGTTGGCAGACGATGTGTCCAACACCGTCACCTCGACCGTGCCCGTACGCTCATCGGCTTCATCGACGGTAAAGTCGAGCGGGAACTGCGTAAAGCCGTTGCCCCACTCGAGTCCACCCTTGAGTGCTGTAGAAACGGTATCAACCGAAACGCTCTCGGACAGGTTGGCGGTATTCAGACGGCGCATCACGCCGTAGCCGATCTGCATGCCCACGATCAGCACCAAAATACCGATGACCACGGCCATCGCGGTCTTCGTAATGGTATGGCTCACCTGCGAGCCCGAAGGATCGTCCTCGGACAGCGGGTCGATATGTTTTGCCTGGCTCGCGCGGTCCTCGCTGCGCAGCTGCGCTAGCGCCGCTTTGTCACCGCGCTTGGCCGCAGCCTCCTTCTCACGCATGCGCTCGGTACGCTTTTTGGCGAGCGTGGGATCCAAGACGCCGGATGCATCGATTTCGGAGAATAACTCCGTCACTTCTTCCGGAGTCAAAGGGTTCTTGTCAGCCATAAACTTCCTGTCATATCAATCAGTCGAGCTCGTGCGCACGCGCACCTTCGAACTGCATTCGATAGTAACGGGCATAGGTGCCGCCACGGGCGAGAAGCTCCTCGTGCGTGCCACGCTCCACAACGCGACCATGCTCAACGGTCGCAATCTCATCGGCATGCTTAATGGTCGAAAGACGATGGGCGATGATAATCGTGGTGCGGCCGCGTGCCAGCTCTTCGAGTGACTCCTGCACCGCCTCCTCGCTCTCGTTATCCAAAGCACTCGTCGCCTCATCCAAAATAAGGATCTTGGGGTTCTTGAGAAACACACGCGCGATGGCAACGCGCTGCTTCTGTCCGCCCGAAAGACGGCTGCCGCGCTCGCCCACCACGGTGTCATAGCCCTGCGGAAGCGACTCGATAAAGGCATCGATGTTGGCGCGACGGGCGGCCTCGGCGATCTCTTCAGCCGTAGCGCCCGGCTTGCCGTAGGCGATGTTCTCGCCAATCGTACCGTCAAATAGATAGACATCCTGCTGCACCAGGCCGATGGCACGACGCAGGCTCTGTTGCGTCACATCGCGCACGTCCTGACCGTCGATGCTAATGGATCCGGTAGCCACGTCATAAAAGCGCGGCAGCAGCGAACAGGTCGTGGATTTGCCGCCGCCCGAGGGGCCAACCAGCGCGATGGTCTGGCCGGGCTTGATAGACAGGTCCATGTGGTCGATAACAGGACGTTCGTCGGCATCGCCCTCGCCCAGCTCAACATCCTCGTAGTTAAAGCACACGTCGTGATACTCCACGGCGCCGGCAGTCACCTGCAGATCCGTAGCGCCCGGCTTGTCCTGGATATCCGGCGCGGTCGAGAGCACCTCGTCCATACGTTTAAAGCCGGCGATAGCCTTCTGATACGTTTCGGCCGAATTGACGAGCGTCTCAAGCGGCGTGCAGAACAGCGAAATATAGAGTGCGAAGGTCGCCATATCGACCGCCTGTAGCTGTCCCTGGGCGACCAGCCATCCGCCCAGCAGCACTACGATCACATAGAGCACACCCGAGAGCAGGCCATACGTCGCGGTATAGACGCCCATGGCGTGATACATGTTCTCCTTGGACGAAAGATAGCGATTGTTGGAGGCGCGGAACTTGAAGCGTTCGGTCTCCTCATTGGCAAAGCTCTTGACCACGCGCATGCCCGCCAGCGAATCCTGCAGCTGTGCATTGATGCCGCTGATCTTTTTGCGGTTGTCGCTAAAGACCTCGCGCATGCGCATGTTCTGCCAAAACATGATGACCGCAAACGCCGCCGTCACCACGGCCATGGCAAGCGCCAGCACCGGGGCGATGGTAAAGAGGATCACAAACGAGCCGATGATCTCGATGCCGCAGATGATGATCCACTCGGGCACGTGATGCGCCGCCTCGCAGATATCGAACAGGTCGTTGACCACGCGGCTCATCATGTCGCCCGAGCTGTTGCGGTCGAAGTATGCAAAGCTAAAGCGCTCATACTGGTCAAACAGGTCCTCGCGCATCTTGGACTCCATGCGCGCGCCCATCACGTGACCCCAATAGCTCACAAAGTAGCGGCAGGCGCAGCGGACGGCATACATCAGCACCAAGCCCACCGCGATCATGCCGAGCGCCTGCATAATGGCAGCCTGACCCTGAGTAAATAGCCCACCGGTCAAATTGCGCAGAATAATAGGAAAAGCAAGGTCAATGGCGGCAAGCACCAGAGCACAAACAGTATCAGCAACAAAAAGCCCCATCTGGGGCTCGTAGTAAGAAAGAAACCTCTTAAACATAATCACCTTACGCGGTTTTACCAAACCGCGTTTCGTCTCGACGCTGCAAGTGCTCCATTTGGACAATCTGGCCTTCAATCGTCGGTCGCGTATATCCATACGCTTCCCTCCTCTTTTAGGCCACCTTGTCTCAAATGGAGCACTTTCGCTGACTTACACAAACCTGCGGGATCATCCCCGCTCGTTAGAGATCGGCCCCGCCTAGTCGGTGTGCGATGCTGTCACAGGCCAAGGCGCCTACGACGGTCTTGGCGTCTTCGATCTTGCCGTCGAGCACGGCGTCGATCAGCTCGTGCAGCGGCACCAGGTCCACGTTGACAAACTCGTCATCATCGGGGTTGGGCGCGTCGAACTCGAGCTTGGTAGCCAAGTAGATGTGGATAATCTCATCGCAAAAACCACAGGACGTGACAATCGACGTCAAAAAGCGAATGCGACCAGCCCTAAAGCCCGTCTCCTCATGCAGCTCGCGCTTGGCGCAATCGAGCGGGTCCTCGCCTGGATCGAGCTTGCCGGCGGGAA
>CAVEDI010000193.1:0-6458 GCA_963614405.1 Oscillospiraceae bacterium
ACAAGGTCGGCGAGGTCGTCACCGTCGCTGATTTCGCTGATGTCGAGAAGGTCGACGTCATCGGTACCTCCAAGGGTAAGGGCTTCCAGGGTCGCATCAAGCGCTGGGGTCAGCGCCGCGGTCCTATGACGCATGGTTCTCACTTCCAGCGTCACCCCGGTTCTATCGGTCAGTGCGCCTATCCTGCGCGCGTCCTCAAGGGCGTCAAGATGGCCGGTCACATGGGTAACGAGCGCGTTACCGTCAAGAACCTTTCCGTTGTCCGCATCGATGCCGAGCAGAACCTCATCTTGGTCAAGGGCGCTGTCCCGGGTGCCAAGAATGGTCTCGTCGCCATCCGTATGGCCTAAGGGCCCAGCCCATTTAGCCCAGCGTCATACCAAGGAGAACACTTAAATGGCAAAGTTTGAAGTAAAGAACAGCGAGGGCAAGAAGGTCGCCGAGGCCGAGCTCGCCGCTGAGGTGTACGGCATCGAGCCGAACATCCACGTTATGCACCACATCGTCAAGTGCCAGATGGCCTCTTGGCGTCAGGGCACCCAGTCTGCTAAGGGTCGCTCTGAGGTTTCCGGTGGCGGCAAGAAGCCTTGGCGTCAGAAGGGCACCGGCCGTGCCCGCCAGGGTTCCATCCGTGCTGCCCAGTGGCGTCACGGTGGCGTCGTCTTCGCCCCCAAGCCCCGTTCTTACGCTAAGCGTATGAACAACAAGGAGGTCAAGCTGGCTATGCGCTCCGCGCTGTCCGCCAAGCTGGCCGATGGCGAGCTCGTGCTCGTCGACGACTACGGCTTCGAGAAGCCTTCCACCAAGGCTGCCGTTGCCATGCTCAAGGCTCTCGGCCTTGAGGGCAAGCGTCTGACCATCATCGTTCGCGATGAGGACGTCAACGCCTACCTGTCGTTCCGCAACATTCCCAAGACGTTCATCATCACTGCCGACGAGGCCAACCCCTACGATCTCGTCAACAACAACGCCGTGCTGATGCCCGCCGACATCGCCGCTCACTTCGGGGAGGTGCTTGCATAAATGACCGCCCACGAGATCATCATCCGTCCGATCGTGTCCGAGCGTTCCTTCTCCGGCATGGAGCTGAACAAGTACACGTTCGAGGTCGCCAAGGATGCTAACAAGTATCAGATTAAGGACGCTGTCGAGGAGATCTTCGACGTCAAGGTCGTTCGCGTGAACACCCTGACGGTCAAGCCCAAGACCAAGCGCGTGCGCTATGTCGCCGGCAAGACCCGTTCTTGGAAGAAGGCCATCGTCACGCTGGCCGAGGGCGACACCATCGAGGTCTTTGGCAACCAGGCCTAAGACTCGCTGCTGTTGAGTGAGCTCATGCCTCCCAAATAGGGGAGGCGAGAGCTCAAGGTTTTGGGCGTATTAAATGGACACGCCCGGAACCGTGTATACGTCCGGTGTCATCGCACCCGAGGCAGAACCTCGAATCCCTGTCTGCGATGGCTAACGGATTCCTATTGAAAGGGATTGTAATGGCTGTAAAGCACCTTAAGCCGACCTCCGCTGGTAGGCGTTGGCAGACGATCTCCGACTTCTCCGAGATCACCTGCACCAAGCCCGAGAAGTCTCTTCTCGAGCCCCTGCCCAAGAAGGCCGGTCGTAACAACAACGGCCGCATCACCACCCGCCACCAGGGCGGCGGCGTGAAGCGTCGTTACCGCGTGATCGACTTCAAGCGCAACAAGGACGGCGTGCCCGCCAAGGTTGCCACGATCGAGTACGATCCGAACCGTTCCGCTCGCATCGCTCTGCTGCACTACGCTGACGGTGAGAAACGCTACATCCTGGCCCCCAAGGGCCTCGAGGTCGGTCAGACCATCATGTCCGGTTCTGACGCCGACATCAAGCCGGGCAACGCTCTGCCCCTCGCCGACATCCCCGTCGGTACGCTCATCCACGCCGTCGAGTTCCAACCGGGCAAGGGCGCTGCTATCGCCCGTTCCGCCGGTAACTCCTGCCAGCTGATGGGTAAGGAGGGCAAGTACGCTATCGTTCGTATGCCTTCCTCCGAGATGCGTCGCATCCTCGTTACCTGCCGCGCCACCGTCGGTGAGGTCGGCAACGCCGATCACTCCAACATCGTCATCGGCAAGGCCGGCCGTAAGCGTCACATGAACGTGCGCCCGACCGTCCGCGGTACCGTCATGAACCCTGTTGACCACCCGCACGGC
This sequence comes from Oscillospiraceae bacterium, assembly GCA_963614405.1. Classification (GTDB taxonomy): domain Bacteria; phylum Actinomycetota; class Coriobacteriia; order Coriobacteriales; family Coriobacteriaceae; genus Collinsella. The sequence continues at coordinate 2,190 of CAVEDI010000193.1, forward strand.
GGTGGCGAGGGCAAGAACCACACTTCTGGTCGTCCCTCCGTTACCCCCTGGGGTAAGCCGACGAAGGGCCTTCGTACGCGCAAGAAGAAGAAGGTCTCGAACCAGCACATCATTCGTCGCCGTAAGAAGTAATTTCGGATACCGAGTTTTAGGAGAAAGCACTTATGAGCAGAAGTCTCAAAAAGGGCCCGTTCGTGGAGACTCGCCTTCTCTCGCGTATCACCGCGATGAACGAGGCTGGCAAGAAGGACGTCGTGAAGACCTGGTCCCGCGCGTCCACCATCTTCCCCGAGATGGTTGGTCACACCATCGCCGTCCACGACGGCCGCAAGCATGTGCCCGTGTATGTTACCGAGTCCATGGTTGGTCACAAGCTCGGCGAGTTCGCGCCGACTCGTACGTTCCGTGGCCACAAGGCCAAATAGGGGGTTAACCGTAAATGGCAACTAAGTCTATTGAAACTGAGGCCACCGAGGTTCGCGCCGTCGCTAAGTACGTGCGTGTTTCCCCCAGCAAGGCCCGCCTGGTGGTCGATCTGATCCGCCGCAAGCCTGTCGCTCAGGCCTTCGACATCCTCCACTTCTGCGACCGCGCCGTCGCCGTGGATGTCGAGAAGGTTCTCCGTTCCGCCGTTGCGAACGCCGAGAACAACAACGGTCTGCGTGCCGACAACCTGGTTGTCGCCGCTGCCTATGTTGACGAGGGTCCGACGCTTAAGCGCATCCGTCCCCGCGCCAAGGGTTCCGCTTCTCGCATTCTGAAGCGTACTTCCCACATCACCGTCGTCGTTGCTCCTCGAAAGGAGGCGTAAAGCTGTATGGGTCAGAAAGTCTACCCCACCGGCTTCCGTCTTGGCATCACCGAGAACTGGCGCTCCCGCTGGTTCGCAGAGAAGGATTACGCTAAGACCCTCGGTAACGATCTCGAGATCCGCAAGTACCTCGAGAAGCGTCTTTCCCGCGCAGCTGTCTCCCGCGTCGAGATCGAGCGCGCTGGCGACAAGGTGAAGGTCATCATCCTCACCGCTCGCCCCGGCGTTGTCATCGGTAAGAAGGGTGCCGAGATCGATACCCTCCGCACCGAGCTCGAGAAGGTCGCTGGCGTCTCCAAGGGCCAGCTCTCCGTCGACGTTGTCGAGATCAAGCGCCCCGAGCTCGACGCCAACCTCGTTGCTCAGTCTATCGCCGAGCAGCTCGAGGGCCGCGTTGCCTTCCGTCGTGCTATGCGCAAGGCTGTCCAGTCCGCCCGCAAGGCCGGCGCTAAGGGCATCCGTATCCAGTGCTCCGGTCGTCTCGGCGGTGCCGAGATGGGCCGTCGTGAGTGGTACCGCGAGGGTCGCGTGCCTCTGCACACCCTCCGTGCCAAGATCGACTACGGCACGGCTGTCGCCAGCACCACCATGGGCGCTTGCGGCGTGAAGGTCTGGATTTACCTGGGCGAGAAGCTCCCGGGCCAGCCTGTTCCCAACCCTGCACTCGAGGGCTCTTCCCGTCCTCGTCGTCGTAACTCCGAGAGGAGGGGTCAGTAGTGCTTGCCCCTAAGCGTATTCTTCACCGCAAGGTGCAGCGTGGCTCCATGAAGGGCCAGGCCAAGGGTAATACCGAGCTGCATTTCGGCGAGTTTGGTATCCAGGCTCTCGAGGCCCATTGGATCACCAACCGTCAGATCGAGGCCGCTCGTATTGCCATGACCCGCTACATGAAGCGTGGCGGTCGTGTCTACATCACGATCTTCCCCGATAAGCCCATCACCAAGAAGCCTGCTGAGACTCGCATGGGTTCTGGTAAGGGTAACCCCGAGGAGTGGGTGGCCGTCGTCAAGCCCGGCCGCATCATGTTCGAGGTCAAGGGCGTGCCCGAGGAGGTCGCTCGCGAGGCTCTGCGTCTTGCACAGCACAAGCTTCCCATCAAGACCAAGATTGTTGCTGCTAAGAACGCTGAGCAGCGCATCGAGAAGGAGATGGCTGAGGAGGCCGCTCTCGAGGCCAAGTGGGCTGCTGAGGACGCCGCCGCCGCCAAGGAGGAGAACTAATGAAGCCCGCAGAGATTCGTGAGCTCTCGGACGCTCAGCTCGTTGAGAAGCTGAAGGAAATGCGCGCCGAGCTCTTTAACCTTCGTTTCCAGATGGCCACCAGCCAGCTGGACAACACCGCTCGCGTCAACACCGTGAAGAAGGACATCGCTCGCGTCCTCACGGAGCAGCGCGCCCGCGAGATCGCAGCGGAGAAGTCCGCTGTCGCCGAGTAGGACCTAAGGAGAGAACATGACTGATTCGCGTAACTCGCGTAAGGTCCGTACGGGTGTCGTTACCTCCGTCTCCGGTGCCAAGACCATTGTTGTCACCATCACCGAGCGCAAGCGTCACCCCAAGTACGGCAAGATGATGACCAGCTCCAAGAAGCTGCACGCTCACGACGAGGAGTGCACGGCTGGCGTGGGCGATACCGTCCGCGTTATGGAGACCCGTCCTATGTCCAAGATGAAGCGTTGGCGCCTCATCGAGGTCGTCGAGCGCGCTAAATAAGCAGTCGCTCTTACGACTTGTACGTTTCCGAAGATGTGCGTATGCCTGGTTTGCATACCACAGGCCGTCTAAAGGCTGCGCACCTCTCTTCGGTTCTTAGTTCGGAGGAACATCTACCATGATTCAGATGCAAACCATGCTGAACGTCGCCGACAACTCCGGCGCTCGCAAGATTCGCTGCATCAAGGTGCTTGGCGGTTCCAAGCGTCGTTATGCAGGCATCGGCGATGTGTTCATCGGTGCTGTCCAGGAGGCTACCCCTGGCGCCAACGTCAAGAAGAAGGACGTTGTCCGTTGCGTCGTCGTTCGCACCGTTAAGGAGATCCGCCGCAAGGATGGCTCCTACATTCGCTTTGATGAGAACGCCTGCGTTGTCATCAACAACGATGGTTCGCCCGTCGGCACCCGTATCTTCGGGCCCGTCGCTCGCGAGCTTCGTGACAAGAAGTACATGAAGATCGTCTCGCTCGCTCCCGAGACCCTGTAGTTAGGGGAGATATATGTATATCAAGAAGGGCGATAAGGTCCAGGTTCTCTCTGGTAAGGATCGCGGCAAGCAGGGCGTTATCCTGCGTGCTCTCCCCGCCGAGAACAAGGTCGTTGTCGAGGGCGTTTCGGTCGTCAAGAAGGCCGTCAAGCCCAACGCTGCCAACCAGCAGGGCGGCATCGTTTCGCAGGAGGCTCCCATCGACGCCTCCAACGTCAATCTCGTTTGCCCCGAGTGCGGTAAGGTTACCCGCGTCGGTCACGAGAAGGACGGCAAGAACAAGCTGCGCGTCTGCAAGAAGTGCGGCCACAAGTTCTAAGCTGCCCGCAACATTAAGTTGCTAGCTAAGGCCCGGATGCCCCCACGGCATCCGGGCCTTTTTTCTATCCCTACTCATTGGGGACAGACTTAAATGAGCAGTCGTTGGGGACGTTCTTAAACGGCTAGTTGACGGGGACAGCCTTGCCACTAAAGCGTCACATGGGGACAGTCCCTTCAGGTGCCGGCAGCTGGGTCCCTATGTGCCGGTAGTTCAGGGCGGTTCATTGATACCTGATGCCTTCTCAGAGGGGTTGAGTAATACAGCCCGCTCTCTCTTTTAGGGCTTTGGTGTGCCGCCTCTTTATGTCTCACAAGGATCGTCGCATGCACATTTACGCGCAGAGTCTTGCGCGATAATGCGCATAACCGCGCAAACATCTGCTAACTATGGTTAAATAATGACAGATAAACAAATAAACACGCAAATACAAGCAAATACGCGCGCAATTGTGCGAATATAGGGCTGTTAGAAATGAAGAACCTTCGATGACTCAGGAGGCACATGATGGCAGATTCCAAACAGGCTCCGCTCGACGCCGAGGCAGCCGCAAAGGCGGCGTTTGCCTCGGTCCAGGATCAGCCGTTCCCCGATGATATCTTTACGGCCCCCGAGCTCCGCTGGGCCGTGATCGGGTGCGGCGTTATCGCCAACCAAATGGCCCAGTCCCTCGCTCTGGCCGGTCGCAAGCTCGCGGGTGTCGCCAACCGTACGCCGTCCAAGGCCCAGGCTTTTGCCGAGCAGTATGGTGTCGAGAAGGTGTACGAGACGGTTGAGGACCTCTACGCCGATCCGGACATCGACGCCGTCTATATCACCACGCCGCACAACACGCATATCACCTATCTGCGTGCCGCGCTGGCCGCCGGCAAGCATGTGCTCTGCGAGAAAGCCATTACCCTCAACTCCGCCGAGCTCGACGAGGCCCGTGCCATCGCCG
>CAVEDI010000194.1:0-4816 GCA_963614405.1 Oscillospiraceae bacterium
TGGCGGGCCTTTTTGCTTCGGTCAAATGAAAATACTTTAGTTAGTTAAAGAAAAACGTTTTATCCGACGTGCGTGCGGAGTACAATCTCGTGCATGCGAATCGACGTGCCATCGGCTTTGATGCTGTTTGCGTGTCCCGTCCGGCTCTACGCTCCGGGCGTGCGACGTTGCGACGCGGCCGGCCTCGGTCCTTGCGTGCGGGTTCGCGAGTTTGCAACTGTGTATGTAAGGAGCGACATATGACTGTCGAGAAGAAGGATATCGATTGGGGTAGCCTCGGCTTTGGCTACATGAAGACCGATTACAGCTACGAGGCCCATTGGAAGGATGGCGAGTGGGACGAGGGCGGCCTGACCACCGACCACACCCTGCATGTCTCCGAGTGCGGCGGCATCTTCCATTACTGCCAGGAGGTCTTTGAGGGCCTGAAGGCCTACACCGCCGAGGACGGCAGCATCGTCTGCTTCCGTCCCGACATGAACGCCGAGCGCATGTACAACTCTGCGCAGCGCCTCGAGATGCCCCCGTTCCCCAAGGACAAGTTCGTTGAGGCCGTCAAGCAGGTCGTTTCTGCCAACGCCGCCTGGGTTCCGCCCTTCGGTTCCGGCGCGACCCTGTACGTGCGTCCGTTTATGATCGGCTCCGGTGACGTGATCGGCGTGGCTCCCGCTCCTGAGTACACGTTCCGCATTCTCGTGACCCCGGTCGGTCCGTACTTTAAGGGTGGCCTCAAGCCCGTCAAGCTGCGCGTTTCCGAGTATGACCGCGCGGCACCGCATGGCACCGGCAATATCAAGGCCGGCCTCAACTACGCCATGTCCCTCAAGCCCACGATGGAGGCCCATCGCGAGGGCTATGCCGAGAACCTGTATCTCGACTCCGAGTCCCGCACCTATGTCGAGGAGACCGGCGGCGCCAACGTCCTGTTCGTGAAGGAGGATGGCACCCTCGTCGTTCCTCAGTCGCACACCGACTCCATCCTGCCCTCTATCACCCGTCGTTCGCTCGTTCAGGTTGCTCAGGACCTGGGCATGACCGTTGACCAGCGTCCCGTCGAGTGGGCCGAGGTCAAGGCCGGTACCTTTGTGGAGTGCGGCCTGTGCGGCACCGCTGCCGTCATCTCTCCGGTGGGCGAGATCGACAACAAGGTTTACGGCGCCGATGAGACTGTGACCTTCCCGGCTGGCTACACCGAGATCGGTCCTGTGATGAAGAAGCTTCGCGAGACCCTGACTGGTATCCAGTCCGGTGCTGTCGAGGATAAGCACAACTGGGTTTACACCGTCGCGTAAGCTGTCTTAGCTGTCCGGCCCGAGAGCGACCTTCCTTTCCGGCGCGTCCTCGGACATGAAAGAACCTCCGCTGCGCACTTCGTGCGGCGGAGGTTCTTTCGTCCTGCGGAGTGCGCCGGAAAGGAAGGCCGCGCTTTTGTTTTGGTTCGCGCCATGTGGGGGTGGCGGCGACGTGCATTTTTGCGAGTATTCTGCAATCGAAGGCCCCTGCATACCGACCTCGGGCAAAAAATCGGGATTTCTCGATGTTTTCTACGGATGATGGGCGGGGTTATGGGCTGACAGCGTTTGATTTGCAGGGACATTCGCGGTCTTTGGCATTTATCGTGGCGTCCGAAGCTCTTGGTTATGTTGAATACTCCTAAAAATGCACGGCGCTTAGAGGGGGACCTTCGCGAAAAAGGAAACTGCCCCGTCGAAGTATGCATTCGACGGGGCAGTTTATGCATTTGGTCGATTAAGGATGCGCTGCCAAACTACTAGAACTTGACGGTCGGGGCCTGGCGGGCTGCTTCGGCGGCCTCGAAGCCCTGGCGCTCCTTAAACTGGAAGATGCCGGCAAAGATGACAGCCGGGAACGTCTGAATGGCGTTGTTGTAGCTGAGCACGCAATCGTTGTAGCTCTGGCGTGCGTAGCTAATCTTGTTCTCGGTATCCTCGAGTGATGCCTGCAGCTGCGTAAAGTTGGTGTTTGCCTTAAGATCGGGATAGGCCTCGGCTACGGCGAAGAGCTGACGCAGCGCACCGGTCAGCACGTTGTCGGCTTCCATCTTGGCCTCGGGCGTGGTGGCCTTGACGGCGGTGTTACGCGCGCTGATCACGGCGGAGAGCGTCTCCTGCTCGTGCTTGGCGTAGCCCTTGACGGTCTCGACCAGGTTGGGGATCAGGTCGTTGCGGCGCTGCAGCTGCGTATCGATGTTCTGCCAGGCGTTATCGATGCGGTTACGCTTGGTGACCATGTTGTTGTAGATGCCGGCGATGGCGCAGACAATCACAATGACAACAACGATGCCGATGATGACGGTAATCATGATGTCTCCGTTTCGAATGGCCGCGGCGGCATGCGCCAGCTGCCGTTGGTATAACGCTACTAGTATACCCGCAACGTTTTGCCGTGCCGAACTTTCCGGCAAGCGTTATGTTTTCGGCGGGGTCGGCACCGGGGCAAAGCGCGCGAGGTACAGGTGTAAGATATGCGACAGATTGACGAGTGTTGTCTTTGCCCTGAGGATGGCGATACGGATGGACCTTCGCATCAAGAAAACCTACCGCGCCCTGTTCGATGCCTTTACCGAGCTTCTCGAGGAGCATCGTTTTGAGGACCTGACGGTTGCCATGCTGTGCGACCACGCCATGATTCGCCGCACGACGTTCTACAAGCACTTTCGCGACAAGAACGATTACTTTGCCTTTTATATCGATGAGCTCATGTCGGGCTTGCCGCAAAAACAGCCCGATGAGGCCGGCGCGGTATCTGCCGAGGACGTGCGCGCGCTTCGGCACGCGATTTTGGACGATGCCATGGATTTGATTCTGACGCACGAGCGGCTCATGGATAACATTTTGGCAAGCAGCATGTCGGGCATGTTGACCAACGTTATTTGCGACCGCATTGCCCGCTCCATCCGCGAGCGTGTGATGAACGTGCTTGCCGAGGATGCCCTGGCCCCCGTGTCACTTGAGACGACGTCTGAGTTTGTCGCCGGCGGTATTATTCGACTTTTCACGATATGGTGGGAATCGGGCCACGATCTTGAGCGTCGACCCGAGATAGCCGACGTGGTCGATGCACTGTTTGAGCGGACCATGACACCGGTGAATCACTAAAGTGGCGGAGAGAGGGGGATTCGAACCCCCGGAACGCTCTCGCGCTCAACGGTTTTCAAGACCGCCGCATTCAACCGCTCTGCCATCTCTCCGTGAGTCGTAATGATAGCATCGTTTTGAATTTGCAACAGGGAAGGCGAACGATGACGATCACCGAAATCGACGAGAAGTTCATGCGCGAGGCGTTGGCGGAGGCGCGAGCCGCCGCGGCGGTGGGCGAGGTGCCCATCGGAGCCGTAGTGGTGCGCGACGGCGAGATCGTCGCGCGGGCGCACAATCGGCGCGAGCTCGATCAGGATCCTTCGGCTCATGCAGAGTTCGCGGCCCTGTGCGCTGCCGCTCGGTCGCTCGGTCGTTGGCGCCTTTCCGATTGCACGGTCTACGTGACGCTCGAGCCATGCTGCATGTGTGCGGGGCTTATGGTTAACGCGCGCGTGGGGCGCTGCGTGTATGGCGCGAGCGACGCCAAGGCGGGCGCGTTGGGATCCCTATACGATTTGAATGCCGACTCGCGCCTGAATCATCGGTTTAACGTGACGGCTGGGGTCCTGGCGGATGAATGCCGCGAGCTGCTGAGTGGCTATTTTGGCGGTCTGCGCGGAGCGGGCGGCGCTGATTGCGGTTGTGGGGCTGATCTTGAAGCACACGCCGCTCACGCCGCAGCGCTTACAGGTGCCAGTGAGGATGCTGGCGCGGCGGTTGACTTTGGTGCCGCATGCCGTCGGCCCCGCCGTGTGCTGCTGGCGATTGATTCCTTTAAGGGCAGCGTGTCGAGTGCGCAGGCGGAGGCGGCGGTTGCCGAGGGCATGCGCCGTGTGTGGTCCGATGCCGAGGTGTGTACATTGCCGCTGGCAGATGGTGGCGAGGGAACGCTCGATGCCGTTGCCGCGTGCGGCGGTGAGATTGTGACCTGCGAGGTGGCAGGTCCCTTGGGCAAGCGCGCGTCTGCCCGGATGCTGGTTGATGTCGAGTGCGAGTCGGCTGTAATTGAGATGGCCGAGGCGGCCGGCATTGGGTATTCGCCTTGTACGGAGTCGGCGGCGTTGGCGGCCACAACCTATGGCGTGGGCGAGCTCATGCTTCGCGCGGTTCGCATGGGCGCAAAGACACTCTATATTGGCTTGGGCGGCAGCGCCACCAACGATGGTGGCGCCGGTATGCTGCAGGCGCTGGGCGCGCGTGTGGTCGATGATCAGGGCTGTGATGTCGCCCCCGGTCTTGCGGGCCTTGAACACGTGGCGAGCGTTGATTTGGCGCCAGCGCTGCAGGCTTTGGATGGCGCTCGCATCGTTGTGCTTTCCGATGTCGAGAATCCGCTCGTGGGGCGTCGAGGCGCACTGGCGGTGTTTGGCGGGCAGAAGGGCCTGCCGGCGGATGATGTCGAGGCGCTGCGCAGATACGACGGCTGGATGGTCGGCTACGGTCGCCTGCTCGATGCGGCAATTTTCGAGGCGCGAGCCCAGGGGTTGTTGCGCACACCCGAGGGCGCACGGACATTTGGCTCGGTGCTCGGCGTGCCCGGCGCGGGCGCTGCCGGTGGCTTGGGCGCCGCGTTGCTGGCGCTCGGTGCGGAGCTGCGCTCGGGTGTAGAGACGGTGCTCGATCTCGTGGGGTTTGACGAGCGCGTGCGCGATGTCGACCTGGTCATAACAGGCGAGGGCAATATGGACGAGCAGTCCGCCGCCGGTAAGGCGCCG